>JBJHCB010000129.1:0-7076 GCA_050485805.1 Gemmatimonadota bacterium
GCTGCACCCTCCGGGACGATCTCCTCCAGGAAGTGACGCGGCTGGCCCAGGAGGAGCGCTTCGACTACCTCCTGGTGGAGTCCACCGGGATCTCCGAGCCCCTTCCCGTGGCCACCACCTTCGTCTTCGAAGACGAGGAGGGACGGAGCCTCTCCCAGTTCGCCCGCCTGGACACGATGGTCTCGCTGGTGGATGGGCGGAGCTTCCTGGACGATTTCGCGTCCTCCGACCTCCTGAAGGATCGGGGCGAATCCATGGGTGAAGAGGACGAACGCACCCTGGCCGATCTCCTGGTGGACCAGGTGGAGTTCGCCGATGTCCTCATCCTGAACAAGATGGATCTCCTCTCCCCGGAGGAGGCGGATTCCCTGGAGGCCCTCCTCCGGTCGCTGAACCGGGGCGCCCGCATCCTCCGATCGGAGCGGGGAAGGGTGCCCCTCCGGGAGATCCTGGAGACCGGGCGATTCGATTTCGAGCGGGCCAGCGCCTTCCCTGGCTGGATCCAGGAGATCCAGGGATCCCACGTCCCCGAGACCGAGGAGTACGGGATCGGCTCCTTCGTCTACCGGGCGCGCCGCCCCTTCCATCCCGCCCGCTTCTGGGACTTCCTGAACGGGAGTTGGCCCGGGGTGCTCCGGGCGAAGGGGTTCTTCTGGTTGGCTCCCCGGATGGGGTGGGTGGGGACCCTCTCCCAGGCGGGCGTCATGCGGGAGTATGGGCCGGCAGGCACCTGGCGGGCCGCCGGGGGGGAGGGCCTGGAAGAGGTGGACCCCGAGATGGCCGATGCCGTGGGGGCCGTCTGGGAGGAGCCGTGGGGGGATCGGCGGCAGGAGCTGGTCTTCATCGGACAGGCACTGGACCGCCCCGCCATGGAGGCGGCCCTGGATGCCTGCCTCCTGGACGGGGAGGAGATGGAGGAGGGGCCGGAGGGTTGGGCCGGCCTTCCGGACCCTTTCCCGGCCTGGGAGCTGGAGCCCCAGCCGCAGGGCGCGTGATGGCGGCGCTCCCCTCCGAGCGGTGGTGGCTTCGGCCTGGCGCTGGGGTCTCCCCGGATCGCCCCGCTTGACCTGGCTAGTGTTTAGGTTAGACTAAAACCAGGTTAAGGTGCGCCTAATTCTCTCCGGAATCCCCAGGGAGTGCTTCCTCCAACGACCGAATGAGCCAGGGTTCCCCATGCCCCTGTCCCCAGCCCCTTCCATGCTGCTTCGGCCCACGGCTGCACCGGCCGCGCTTGTGGCGCTCCTCGCCACGGGGCTCGGTGGACCGGTGTGGGCACAGGAGCCGGCCGGTGCCGCGGCGGTGGAGGCCGAGACCCCGGGTTCGGCCCATGATCGGGAGGCTCCCGACCTGGTGGTCCGGGTCCTGGACGGAGGGAGGGAGGATCGGGGCGTGACCCGGGCGCAGGTGACCCTCTTCCGGACGGGACCGGAGTCACAGGGGGAAGGACGGGTGGCGGGGCGGCTCACGGGAGGAGATGGACGCGTGAGCTTCGCTGACCTCCCGGAGGGCACCTACCGCCTGGCGGTGGAAGCCCCTGGATTCGAGACCCTCGAGTCGCAGGTTCGGCTCCCCACGGCTGAGACCATCCACGTCGTGCTCCAGCCCCGGCCCCTCACCCTGGAAGAGGTGGTGGGGACGGCGAGCCCCCTCCGGAGCGGAGTGACCTACACCGCGGTCCAGGCCTTCGACCGGGACGCCCTCACCGAACGGATGGGCGCCTCCATCGGCTCCATGCTGGACGGGGAGCCGGGGGTGGCCATGCGCTCGCTGGGGGCTGCGGCCACGCGCCCGGTGATCCGGGGATTCGACGGAGACCGGATCCTGGTCCTGGAGAACGGGGAGCGGATGGGCGATGTGGGGGAGACGGCGGCGGACCATGCCGTGGCCCTGGACCCCCTCACCATCGAACGGCTGGAGGTGGTCCGGGGACCTGCGAGCCTCCTCTACGGCTCCGGCGCCCTGGGGGGCGTGGTGAACCTCACCACCCGGGACATGCCCCGCACCTGGAGCCGGGGGTGGGAGGGCGCCCTGGAGACCCAGGCCTCCTCCATGAACTCCTCCGCGTCGGCCTCCGGCATCCTCCTCCATGGCGCCGACCACTGGGCCACCACCTTCCGGTTCTCGGCCCGGGAGGCGGGGGACATCCGGACCCCGGCGGGGCGCATCCGGGATACCGCCCTCTCCAGTCGGGACGGCTCGGTCGGGCTGGTCCGCCAGTGGGACGAGCTCCACCTGGGCGTCTCCGGGTCCTTCGTGGACCGGGAGTATGGGGTCCCCGAGGAGTGGGACGACCCGGACGAGGAGGTGTTCATCGCCATGGAGCGACAGTCCCTCCAGGCCCGCCTGGACTGGGAACCGGTGGAGCCCGGATTCATCCGGGGCCTCGAGTGGAGGACCCTGGCGTCCCGGTTCTTCCAGCAGGAGGTCGAGCGGGGGCTCCAGGAGGATGGGAGGGTGGACGAGGACGTGGAGCTGGAGTACGACGCCCTCTCCTTCTCCTCCACGGCGACGCTCCGCCATGGCCCCGTGGGCGTGTTCGCCGAGGGCGCCTTCGGCATGGCCGTCCGCGGACGCCGGTTGGACATCGGGGGCGACGAAGCCTTCACGCCGGGGGTCGATGAGCGTTCCGTGGGCATGTTCACCTTCCAGGAGGCCCCCCTCTCCGACGACCTCACCCTGCAGGTCGGGGCCCGGATCGAGGGGAACTGGAATGGAGCGCGGCCCAACGACGACTTCCCCGATTCGGACGACACCCGGAACGCCACCGCCTTCTCGGGCTCCGTCGGCCTGAATTGGCGTCCGGGCGCGGGATGGGAGACGGGACTCCAGGTGGCCCGGGCCCATCGGGTGCCCCTGGTGGAGGAGCTCTTCGCCCATGGGCCCCACATCGGGATCTCCACCTTCGAGATCGGGGACCCGGATCTGGCCGACGAGGTGAGCCACGGCCTGGATCTGTTCGTTCGCCGGGACTTCGCCCGGGGCTCGGTGGAGATGGCCGGATTTGCCAACTGGATCAACGACTATGTCGCCTTCCAGCCCCTGGGCCGGATCGACCAGGAGTCCGGCTTCCCGGTCTTCCAGTACCAGGGGACGGACGCCCGGTTGCTGGGAGGAGAACTGTCCGGGGACGTTCGGCTGAACGAGGTCTGGAGCGCCGGAGCCGGGGTGGACTGGGTCCGGGGCGCCCGCACCGACTCGGCGGGAGATCCCCTCCCCTCCATCCCGCCCCTCCGGACCCGGGTGCAGCTCCGGGCCGACCCTGGCCGGTGGTGGGCCGGAGCCACCCTCCGCGCCACCTCCTCCCAGGACCGGGTGGCTCCCGACGAGCCGGCCACCGACGGCTACCTCCTCCTGGATGTGAGGGCCGGCCTGCGCATGGACCCCATGGGGAGTCACTCCGTCCTCCTCCGGGTGGACAACGCCCTGAACCAGAGCTACCGGGATCACCTCTCCCGGCTCCCGAGCCGGGACCTCCTCATGCCGGGCCGGGCGATCTCGGTGAGCTATCGCTGGAGGTTCTGAGCCGCAGGAGTGCGGCCTCCGCCAGCGTCGCAGCCAGGTCCACCTCCAGGGGCGGGGGGAGGCGCCCGTCGCCTTGGAGGAGGCCCTGTCCCACCTCCAGCTCGAGCCCGGCGTACGCCACCGGGCCCCCGGGGGGTAGGGCGGTCCGGAGGGTAGTGGTGAGGCCGTCGGAACGACCGTCGTAGGGGTCGTTCTCACCCACCCGGAGCTCCGGCCTCCGCCGCCGGAGGGCCTGGATCCAGCGGCGCCCCACCCTCCGCTCCAGGGGACGTTCGGGATCGAAGAGGATCCCCACCTCCACCCGCCGCACCGCCCCCTCCAGGACCGGGACAAAGGTATGGATCCCCACATGGACCACGGGGCGGTGCCCCCCATCCGCCGCTTCCTCCACGGCCCGGCGTACCCGCCTCCGGTGCCTCCGGTGGTAGCGGGTGAGGAGGCGTCGACGCTCTCCCGGGGGGAGCCGGGCGGACCATGACGAGAAGACTTCCGGTCCCTCCTCCCTCCGGTTCACCTCCACCACCAGGCGGGAAATGGTGGTGAAGCGAAGCGGGGCCTCCAGGAGTCGGGCCATCCTCCGGGCCAGGGCCAGGGCCCCGGGGTCCCATCCCCGGTGGGTGGGGAGGAGGGCCTCCAACTCTGCCGAGGTGGGAAAGCCCGAAGGGAGGCGGTTTCCCCCGTGTTCGCAGGAGAGGACCAGCGCGGGTGGGGTCACCAAAGAGCGGAGATCATGGGGACAGAGTGGAGATCATGGGATGAAGGTCCCGTTGGAGCGGAAGGCGTCTCCCACCCCCTCCCAGGTGGAGCGGAGGACGTTCCGGGGGAGGGTGACTCCGGGACGGAGTTCCCGTCCCGCCCCGGCGATCCCGCACCGACGCCCCAGATCCGTAAGGATCCGCCGGGCCAGGGTTCCTCCCCGGAGGAGGCGGTCCACCCCCGGGTCCGGGGCGGGGAGTCCATGGGCCACGGCAGCCCAGAGCTCCCCCAGGTCTCCGGGGCGGAGAGAGGCGATCCCCAGGCCCTCCAGGAGGGGGGCCAGGGCCTCCTCGCGCTGCCGTCCGCCTCGGACTCCCCGGAGGGGTGCCCGCTCCCCCACCCGCACGGCATCGGCCAGGAGGGCCCGGAGGAGGTCGGAGCCCGGCCTCTCCAGGGCGGGAAGTCCCGCTCCGGGACCCTCCTCCAGGGCCACCGCCACGAGCCGCTGGACCGCCTCCACGGTGAGGCTCAGGACCGCCAGGTCCATGGCCGGCGATTCCTGGGCGTCCAGGACCCGGACCTCCACGGCCCCTCGCTGGAAGCGGGCGATGGCGCCCCGGGCGTTCACCCATTCGTGCCGGAGGGTCCCGGCGGGGTCGTGGGGCTCCAGCTCCCGGTAGATGCCTCCCAGGAGCTCCTCTTCGTAGCTCCGCCGGGTCCGCATCGGATCGGGGACCACCCCTCCGGCCACCGAGGGCATCCGCAGGGCGTTCGTCCGGTAGCGCTCCATCCGCTCATCCAGATTGGGCTGCACCACGCCCTCCAGGACCGGCGACCCCGCGGCGAGCCCCGGGAGGAGGGGGAGGACGAGGCGAACCGCCTGGTGGAGAGCGGCGAACTCGGCGTCCCCTGCGAAAGGGAGGTTCAGATGGGTGCTCTGGAGGTTCGCCCACCCATGTCCCCGAACCCCGAAGATCCTGTGGAAGGCCCGGTACACCTCCGTGTACTCGTGGGGCCAGATCCGGGTCTCCCGGTCCGGGTCCATCCAGGGGTGGACAGGCCCGGAGAGGAGGCGGCACCCCAGGGGCGCCAGGCGGCGATCCGCCTCCAGGGCCTCGGCGTGGAAGGCCTCGGCCAGACCGGAGAGGGAAGGGGCCGGCCCGTTGGTCTTCACCTCCAGGAGATGGAGGACCAGTTCGTTCGACCAGGCCATGGGGCCCCGTTCCACCTCCCCGTCGGGTCCCAGCAGCGCATCGCCCACGGGAGCCACGTCCAGGGAGGCGGCGTCCACGATCATCCACTCGATCTCCACCCCGAATCCCCCGAAGAGGCCCAGGGGGCGGAGCTCGGGCTCCGGGGGCCCCAGGTCGGGCTTCGTCGCCTCGAAGGCGGGCTCCATCACCGCTCCAGCCGCGTCAGGAAATGGCGCAGGATGGCGCGGTAGAGTTCGTCGCCCAGGACCCGGTCCTCGTACCCCGCCTCCACGTTCGGATTGTCGTTGACCTCGATGACCAGCGCCCGACCGTCCACCTCCTTCAGGTCCACCCCGTAGAGGCCGTCCCCCATGAGCCGGGCAGCCCGCACCGCCGAGCGGATCACCGCCTTCGGTGCCTCCTCCACGGGGAGGGTCTCCACCCGTCCGTAGTCCGCTTCGCCTCCGCCCCGAGCCCGGATGATCTGCCAGTGCCCCCGGGCCATGTGGTACCGGCAGGCGTAGAGGGGCTCTCCGCCCAGCACCCCTATGCGCCAGTCGAAGGCGGAGGGCGTCCAGCTCTGTGCCACCAGGAGTTCCGACTCCGCGAAGAGCCCCGGGAGGGTGGAGGCCAGTTCCTCCCGGTCCCGCACCTTCACCACGCCTTGTGAGAAGGACCCGTCAGGCCGCTTCAGGACGCAGGGAAGTCCCACTTCGCTCTCGATGCGGTCGATGTTCCCCCGGTGGACCACGAGGGTGCGGGGAGCGGGGATGCGATGCCTCCGGAATGCCTCGGCCTGGAAGACCTTGTTCGTGCAGCGCACGATGGATTCCGGGTCGTCCATGACCACCAGCCCCTCCCGCTCCGCCCGCCGGGCCAGGCGCCAGGTACGATGCTGGACGCCAGTGGTCTCCCGGAGGAAGAGGGCGTCGTACTCGGCGATTCGCCCCGTCTCCTCGGGGCCCAGGACCTCCACCCGGATCCCCAGTTCTTCCCCGGCCCTCCCGAAGCGCCGGATGGCCCGGGCGTCGGAGGGCGGGGAAGGGTCCTCCTCGCTCCAAAGGATGGCAAGGCTCCAGCGTGCTTCCCGGGGGGGCACGGGAGCGCGGCGGTGGAAGAAGCGCGCCGCCTGTTCCAGGACGAAGGGGACGTGGGCGTCGGGGACGTCGGATCCCGCCACGGGGCGGATCTGGTGGAGGCGCCAAGGCCCGAATCCGGCCGGGGCCCCGGGGTCGGGGTCCCGTCGGAACCGGGCCCGGAGGAGGGGGCCCGGAAACTCGTTGAAGAGGGCCCGGGCCAGGGCGTCATAGCGCCGGGCCACATTCCTGCCGAAGTAGACGGACAGTTCGAAGCTCTGGCCCCGGAGGGGGCGAAGCGCCTGCTGCACCAGGTGGTCCAACTCATCCGACACGCTCCGGACCACCGGCGAGAGATGGACGGACTGGAGCGTGGCCACCGAGGGGAGGGGCCGATGCCCGCGGGCCTCGGCCAGGAGGGAGACATAGTATCCGAGAGTCTGGTAGCCGTAGCGGCGGCACAGGTTGTAGACCGCGGCCCTGCGCATCTCCACGTATCTGGGGTCCGTGAGGTAGTCCCGGGCGGACACCACCTCCACCCCCTCCAGGGCGAAGGGCCATCGCTCGGGGACCTCCACCACCACCAGGG
>JBJHCB010000130.1:0-1807 GCA_050485805.1 Gemmatimonadota bacterium
GTTGATGAACTGGAGGCTCTCCCAGGCATGTCCCGGGGAAGGGATGTACTTCATGGCCAGGGCGCTGCCCGACACCAGCTGGGCCACGAAGACGAAGGCCAGGGCCTGTCCGAAGACGTAGAACCACCCCTTGCGGGTGCGACCCACCTCCCGGGGGATCCGGTGTTCCGTCAGGAAGCGCAGGATGGGCGCCAGTCCGGCGCGGTCGTGGACCCAGCTCCAGGCCCGGACCACCCGCGCGCGCACGACCCCGATGAGCCGGCTCATTCCGAGGGGCGAGGGAGCCCCTCGGTGCGGATCTCCACCCGCCCATCCCGGATCCGGATGGGATACCGGTCCAGGGGGCGTGGCGGCGGCCCCGCCGCCACGGAGCCGTCGGCGTGGAAGGCCCCCCCGTGACAGGGACAGAGGAAGAGGCGGGCGCCCTCCTCCCACCGGACCGCGCAGCCCACGTGGGTGCAGTAGGTGGTGAAGGCGGCGAAGTCGTCAGGTCCGTCCCGCCGGACCCAGGCGGCATTCCGGGCCGAGAACCCGGCCCAGGGGAGGGGGGCCGGATCCCGGTAGGTCACCCGGAGGGTCTGCCCCTCGGGGAAGTCCTCCACCGGGCCCACGTCCCGCCAGAGCGAGGGGTCGGTGCGGGTCAGGGGCGTGACGAACAGCCCCACCCAGGGAGCCAGGAGGGAGGCCCCGGCGGCGGAACCGATCCCCAGGGTGAGGAGGGAGAGGAGCCTCCGGCGCTCCCGGCAGGGCCCACACCCTCCCTCCGCCTCCCGGGAGGCCTCCCCCGAGGGGGCGGGCCGCTCCGGTGCGGCGGTGCGGGTGGTGGGGTCGGGGTCGCCGGACGACGTCATGGAAGCCTCCTCCTTGGGGGAAGGGAACATGAGAGAAGCGGGATCGAGGCGGCAACCCCCGATGGCCGGGAACCGGGCGGTGCCTCGGGGTGGAGCCCGGAGCCCCTTCCTCTTCGCCGGCCGGACGCCGGTCCGGCTTCCCTGCCCCCCGGACGCCGGTCCTGCCTCCCCTGGGTCCGCCCGGGGATTTCGTTAGTTTCCATCGTTTCCATGGCCAACAGGCCATGGCCATCGCCCTGCGGAGCGTCCCCCCGGGGGGTGGGCGATGGGAGACCAGATGCGTCCACTAGCCAAGGAGCCAGTGTCTTGAGGAAGCCCATTCGAGTTGCAGTGACCGGAGCGGCGGGCCAGATCGGCTACGCCCTTCTCCCCAGGATCGCTTCCGGCGCCATGCTGGGGGCGGACCGCGAGGTCATCCTCCAGCTCGTGGAGATCCCCCCGGCCATGGACGCCCTCCGGGGCGTGGCCATGGAGCTGGACGACTGTGCCTTTCCCCTCCTCCGGGAGATGATCCTCACCGACGATCCCCGGAAGGGCTTCGAGGGGGCCGACCTGGTCCTCCTGGTGGGGGCGAAGCCCCGGGGCAAGGGACAGCAGCGGGGAGATCTCATCCGGGACAACGGCCCCATCTTCGTGGGGCAGGGTCAGGCCATCGCCGAGGTGGCGGACTCCGGGGTCCGGGTGGCGGTGGTGGGGAACCCCGCCAACACCAATGCCCTCATTGCCATGGCCAACGCCGACGGGGTGCCCCGGGAGCGGTTCACGGCCATGACCCGCCTCGATGAGAACCGGGCTGCGGCGCAGCTCGCGGGCCGGGCCGGGGTGGCCGTGTCCGCCGTGACCAACGTGGCCATCTGGGGGAACCACAGCGCCACCCAGTACCCCGACTTCGAGAACGCCCGCATCGGCGGCCGGTCGGCGGCGGAGGTCATCGGGGACCGGACATGGCTCGAGGG
>JBJHCB010000130.1:1817-6205 GCA_050485805.1 Gemmatimonadota bacterium
CCAGAAGCGGGGGGCGGCCATCATCGAGGCCCGGGGACAGTCCTCGGCCATGTCGGCGGCCAGCGCCCTGGTGGACCATGTCCGGGACTGGATGGCCGGCACGCCCACCCCCGAGGGGGACTGGGTCTCCATGGCCGTTCCCTCCGATGGATCCTACGGGATCCAGGAGGGGCTCATCTCCAGCTTCCCGGTCCGGACCGACGGGAACGGAGGGTACGAGATCGTCCAGGGGCTGGAGATCTCGGACTTCGCCCGGGGGAGGATCGACGCCTCGGTGGCGGAGCTCCAGGAGGAGCGGAAGGTGGTGGCCGACCTCCTGGCCTGACGGCCCGGCGGCGGATCCCGGGCCTCTCCCAGGAGGGGGGGGGCGTAACCGGGAAACAGGGGGCGAGGCCCCTCGGGTCCGGGCGTTCCGGATCAGAGGGTCCTCGCCTCCTTCACGTCGGGGGTCCGCCCCAGGGAGAGGACGATCCGGGCGATCTCCCCGGCTCCGGCCCGGATCCGGATGGCGCATCCGGTCTCCCCCTCGGTGACGAAGACCCGTTTCAGGAGATGGCGAGGCGCTCCAGGCGGGATGGCGTCGGCCAGGGCGCTCTCCAGGTTCTCCGGGTGCCCCTTCCAGGTCACCTCGATGACATGCCAGGTCGGGCGCTCCTCGAAGTACGCGTCCAGGCGCGACAGGGAGCGGAGGGCCGCCAGGGCGATGACGGTGACGAAGCCGGCCTGGAGGAAGGCCTCCATCCCCGCCGCCATCCCCGTCATGGCCGCCACCCAGAGGGTGGCGGCGGTGGTGAGCCCCCGCACGGAGCCCCGGGCCTGGAGGATCACCCCTGCGCCGATGAACCCGATGCCGCTCACCACCTGGGCTGCGATGCGGGCCGGGTCCGCAAAGTCCAGGGTTCCGAATCCGGAGGCTCGCATGGAGAGGTGGGTGGCCAGGGCGGCTCCCAGCGCCACCAGCAGGTGGGTGCGGAGCCCCGCGGCCTTCCCCTCGCTCTCCCGTTCCAGCCCGAGGAGGGCACCGAGGAGGGCGGCCAGCAGGAGGGAGATGAGGGTGGACATGGCGTGCCTCCAGGGGTCAGGGGGAGGCGCCCCGCCCGCGTCGTCCCGGCGGAAGGGGCGCCGGCGCTACGAGCTGCAGGAGAGCATGGAGCATCCCGGGCGATGACGGGCCCACTCCGGACGCCGGACGGCGAACCGTTCCATCCCCGGCTGATCCTCGTACGGGCGGCGGAGCACCTCCAGGAGTTCGTGGATCCGGGAGGGATCGCCCTGCTCCGCCAGGTCGATGGCCTCCTGGGCCATGTAGTTCCGGAGCACGTACCGGGGATTCACCCGGTGCATCCGCACCCTCCGTTCGTCCGGGGAACCCGGGAGGGCGTCGACCCGGGACCGCCACCGGTCCGTCCAGGCCACGAAGGATCCGGCATGGGCGTCCCGCTTGGCCGGGTCGTAGAAGGCGGGCTCGAAGTGGGCCAGGAGGGCGCCGGAGTCCGGCGGGGCGTCCACCATCTCGCCCAGGAGGCGGAAGAAGAGGGTGTAGTCCACCTCCATCTCCTGGAGGAGGGCCAGGCCGTCCGAGAGGAGGGCATCATCGGCGGCGGTCGGGGCGGGATCCGAGCCACCTCCCGGGAGGAGGCCGAACTTGGCCCGGAGCATGGCGTCGTAGGAGCGGGTGTAGGCGGAATGGAAGTGCTCCATCCCCTCCTGGAGGGGTTCGGTGGCCTCGAGGACCGGGTGGATGGCCTGGGCCAGGCGCAGGAGATTCCACTGGGCGACGGCGGGTTGGTGCCCGAATCGGTACCGGCGCCCCTGGGCATCGGTGGTGTTGGGGGTCCAGTCCGGATCGAAGTCCTCGAGCCAGCCGTAGGGACCGTAGTCGATGGTGAGCCCCAGGATGGACATGTTGTCGGTGTTCATCACGCCGTGGACGAACCCCACCCGCATCCAGTCCACCACCATCCGGGCGGTGCGCTCCGCCACCTCCCGGAACCAGGCGCCCCATCGGTCGCCGCGGGCCCCGTCCTTCCCGTTCTCCTCCGCCAGGTGGGGGAAGTCCCGGGAGATGGTGAAGTCCACGAGCCGTTCGAGCAGCTCCGTCTCCCGACGGGCGGCCAGGATCTCGAAGTTCCCGAAGCGGAGGAAGGAGGGGGCCACCCGGCATACCACGGCACCCGGCTCAGCCTCGGGGTTCCCGTCGTAGAACATGTCCCGGACCACCTCCTCCCCCGTGGTGACCAGGGAGAGGGCCCGGGTGGTGGGGACCCCCAGGTGGTGCATGGCCTCGCTGCAGAGGAACTCCCGGACCGATGAACGGAGGACGGCCCGCCCGTCGGCGGTGCGGGAGTAGGGGGTGGGTCCGGCGCCCTTGAGCTGGAGCTCCCAGCGGTCCCCGGAAGGGGTCACCACCTCCCCGAGGGAGATGGCCCGCCCGTCGCCGAGCTGCCCCGCCCAGACCCCGAACTGGTGCCCGCCATAGCAGACGGCGAAGGGGTCCATCCCGGGAAGGAGTTGATTCCCCGAGAAGACCCGGGCGAAGGCGTCGGAGGCCACCATCTCGGGAGAGAACCCCAGGGCCTCGGCCATCTCCCTGGAGTGGGCCACCAGCCGCGGCGCCGTCACAGGGGTGGGGTGGATCCGGCTCCAGCAGGCGTCCATGACCTGGCGCTGCCGGGGAGTGGCCTCCGGGTCCCCGGGAAGCTCCTGGAGGAAGCGGTTGTCGAAACGGAGCGAGGGGAGCGTGGCCATGGGTTCTCCACCCCCCGTGGAAACCCGGAGTTCCGTCTGGGGCTCGCCCTCCGCGGATCTGGCGGGGGTCTGGACGGGGATCCGGGCGGGGGTCGACCCCGGGTCAGCCGCCCCGGGCCCAGCGCTCCGCCACCTCCTGGAGGGGGGTGGCGCCGATCCAGTCGAATCGCTCCGGGGCCACCGGCTGCCGCTCGGGGTGGGCCTCCTCGGCCACCACGAGCTCCAGGAGGCAGCGGAGTCCGGGGTGGAAGGGGCCGGCGAGCCCCTTCAGCGCCCGGACCACCCCCAGGGGGAGGTGGCGGCGCTTCGCCTTCCGCCCGAGCACGTCCTCCAGGATCTCCAGCGCCTCCCTCCGGGTCAGGACCTGGGGTCCCCCCACCTCCACCACTGCATCGGGCGCCCCGGGCTCCATCAGGGCCTGGGACACCGGCCCCGCCAGCTCCGCGGCGGAGATCCAGTTCAGGGGGGTCTCGCCGCGGCCGAAGAAGGAGACGGTGCCCGTGTCCCGGAGGGGCTCCCCCATGAGAAGGAGGGCATGGTTCTCCATGAACACCGTGGGCCGGAAGATGGTGTGGCGGAGCCCGCGCTCCGACCCCATTCCCCGGAGGTGCGCCTCCGCCTCCGCCTTCAGGCGGACGAAGGTGGAGTCGGGCGACCCGGCGCCTGCCGCGGAGATGAAGACCACCCGTTCCACTCCGGCCTCGCCCGCCGCGTCCAGGAGGCGCCGGGTCCCCACCCCGTCCACCGCGCGCGGATGGTTCCGCCGGGAGGGAGGCACCAGTCCATGGGACGCCAGGAGGAGGGTCCGGACCCCGGCCAGGGCAGAGGGGATCCACGCCGATTCCAGGAGGTCTCCCTGGACGGCCTCCGCTCCCCGGTCCACCAGCTCCTGGAGGCGGGTGGGATCCCGGGAGACGGCCCGGACCGGCTCGCCCTCCGAGAGGAGGCGCTGGGCCACACGGCTTCCCAGCTGACCGGAGGCGCCGAGGAGGAGGTGCATGGGAGAAGGGCTCCCGCCGCGGGGACGGCCCAGGCCCGCCGGGCGGGGACGGATCCGGGGCGGGGTGCCCTGCGGCGTGCCGGGCCACCCGACCCCCATGGTACGGCGCCCCGCGCTTCGGGTCACTCCTTCGGGCGCTCCTTGCCCTTCCCGAGCCCCTCCTCCCACTCTCCCGGAGTCGGGCCGGAGTCTGGAGTGGGGGCGGCCCCGCGCCGGTCGCCCGGGCACGCACCGGCCCGCCCCGGCCAGTCTCGGCCCCCCCTGCACCGACCGATGCCCCCATCCACCCGCCCACGACCTCCCTCTTCCCCACCGGAGTTGCCCCCCATGCGGACCTTCCTCCCTCCGTTGGTCCTGGTCCTTTCCATGGCCCCCCTGGCGGCATCCCTCGCCTTCCGCGGGGCAGCGGAACCCTGGGTTCCCGATCCCGGTCTCCCCATCGAAGCCCTCGCGGCCACGGTGTGGGTGGAGGAGTTCGACCTCTCCCCCGACGGGGAGCTGGTGACCTTCAAGTCCGCCCGGGACGGAACCTACGAGCTCTGGACCGTCCCCACCGCCGGGGGTGATCCCACCCGCATCACCGATCTTGGAGGCCGCGCCATGGCCCCGGTCTTCAGTCCCGACGGGCGGTGGATCGCCT
>JBJHCB010000130.1:6215-7056 GCA_050485805.1 Gemmatimonadota bacterium
GACATCTGGGTGATCCCCTCCGCGGGAGGCGAGGCTCGGCGGCTCACCCATCACCCCCTGAACGACAGCCGGATCTCCTGGGCGCCGGACAGTCGCTCCCTCTACTTCAACACGGGGATGTTCTGGGACAACTCCGTGGCCCGGGTGGAGGTGGAGACGGGGGAGATCACCCGCATCGGGCCCGGGGGCTCCGGGGCCCTCTCCCCCGACGGGCGGAGCTTCGCCTTCACCGGGAACCGCCTGGCCGGCGACGATGACCAGAGCAACTCAGACATCTACGTCATGCCTGCCGAGGGGGGCGAGTGGCGGCTCCTCACCCCGGAGACCGTGGGCTACCGGGACGTGGAGCCCACCTGGTCCCCGGACGGACGCACCCTGGCCTTCATATCGGACCGGAACGGGTGGAACAACCTGGGCGTCATCGACGTGGCCACCGGGGAGGCGCGGATGCTCCTGGTGGAGGAGGTGGAGCACAGCGAGCCCCAGTGGTCCCCCGACGGTCGCTGGATCACCTTCACCCGGAACCTGGACTACCAGTACCACATCTACCGGATCCCGGCCGCCGGGGGGCAGGCCGAGCGCCTCACCCGAGAGGGCGGGGTGAACGGGGGCTCCCGGGCCACCGGCCAGACCCGGGGGATGCACCGCTGGCACCCCGACGGGGAGCGGATCGTCCATACCCATTCCTCCCCGGCCCGGACCGGGGATCTGTGGGTTCTCTCCACGGAGGGGGGAGAGGCCCGCCAGCTCACCGATCACCAGCACCCCGACCTCCGGGATCCCGACCTCTTCGTGTGGCCCGAGTTCGTGGAGTACACGAGCTTCGACGGCCTGGAGGTGG
>JBJHCB010000131.1:0-6996 GCA_050485805.1 Gemmatimonadota bacterium
ATGCGTGAAGGGCGACACCTCCTCTTCTCCTCCTCGGACCCCATTGCCGATGCGGGAAGGCTTCCCGATGGACTGCGCCCCGCTCCCCTGGTCCGGGAACCCCTGGAACGGGAGGAGTTGGGACGGGAACTGGGACCGGTCCGATCTCCCCCACCCGGAGTGCCCATACCCCAGGGACCCGGACCGGAGGAGGGGGCGGCGTTCGTGGGGCGGAGCCCGGCCATGCGGGAGATCGAGACCTTCGTCTCCCAGGTCGGAGCCACTGACGCCCCGGCCCTCCTGCAAGGAGAACCGGGTACCGGGCGAGAGCGGGTGGCCCGTACCCTCCACCGCCTCGGCCCCCGGGCGCAAGGCGCCTTCGTGGCGGTGAACTGCGCCGGCATCCCCGAGCGGTACCTGGAGCTGGAGCTCTTCGGACAGGAGGAGGGAATGGTCCCGGGAGGCCCTCCGGCCAAGATCGGGCGGCTGGAGCGCTCCACCGGGGGAACCCTCTTCCTGGACGAGGTGGAGGAACTGAGTCCCCTCCTGCAGGTCCGCCTCCTCCGGGCTCTGGTGGACGGGGAGCTCGAGCGCCTGGGGGGGACGAAGACCCGACCCTGGAACGCGCGCGTCATCGCGGCCAGCGACGGATCCCTGGAGTCGGCGGTGGAGAGCGGGCGCTTCCGGGAGGACCTGTTCTTCCAGCTTTCCTCGGTGCGGCTCTCCATCCCGCCGCTCCGTGACCGGGTGGAGGACGTGCTTCCCCTCACCCTCCACTTCGCCCGACGCTTCTCCGAACGCTACCATCGTCCGGTGGTGGGGATCTCGGACGACGCGATCCGGCACCTGGAGTCCCACTCCTGGCCCGGGAACGCCAGCGAGTTGCGAAATGCCCTGGATCGGGCAGTCCTCCGATGCCGAGGAGGGTGGATCCTGGTGGAGGACCTCTCCCTCCATGCGCCCCACCCCCACCGGGCCCTTCTGGGCGACGTGGAGGCGGGGTACGCTCCCACCCGCTCCCTCGAGGACGTGGAGGCGGACCACATCCGGAAGGTGCTGGGGTACACGGGCGGAGGGATCAGCGCCGCCGCCGACATCCTGGGAATCCATCGGAACACGCTGACCCGGAAGATCGAGGCCTACGGACTGAGGGGTCCGGAGGACGGAGGGGAGTGAGTCACGGAGGGAGGCCGGACCGGGCTCCCTCGGCATGGATCCTGCTCAGGGAGAGTTGTCCCGGTGAACCCTTCCGCCCATGTCATGGCCCGTCGACTGCGCTTTGAGGAGGTCCGCCCTCTCATCCCCGACATCGAGGAACTGGAACCCCTCGTAGAGCGCTTGATCCGCCTCTCCGAGCCCGATCCAGGGAGCCGCTGGGCGGGTTCCGGCGCGCTTGCCACCCTGGGGAGCCGGCTGGTGGACCCGTCGCATCTCGAGGCGGCCGTCCCCGATCTCATCGAGGAAGTCAGGAGCCGGACCGAAGAGATCCTCACCGCCACGGTGAGGGCGTTGGGTCTCTGTTCCTCCCACGAGCCGGAAGCGGCCGTCCCCCTGCTGGCCGAGGCGGCGCAGCGGGAGTTGGAGCGGGGCCGCCTTCGCGCGGCATACGCCCTCTCCGCCTCCGCCCTCCGGGTGGCGGACCACCTGCTGGACCGGCGGGTGGCGCTGCAGGCCTACCTCGTTGTGGCCCGTGTGCGACGGATCGAGGGTCGACTGGACGAGTCCCGGGTCGCCTACGGCGCGGCCCTCGATCTCGCCCGTCGCGCCGAGCAGACCCTCCAGGCCGCCACCGCCGCCATCGGGCTCGGCAACCTCGAGGTGGATCATCACGACTGGATCGCAGCCCGGCGATGGTACGACGTGGCCGAGGAGCTCCTGGGTGGGGCAACCGACGTGCCTCCCCACCGCTGGCACCTGGCGCTCAACCGGTGCATCCTCGCCCGGGAGGAAGGAGACCTGGATGCCGCAGAGGGGTTCCTGGCCAAGGCCAGGGCCCTCTCCCACGGGGATCCGGACGCCGTTCCCATCGTCAGCAACGCCCGGGGACAGCTCCTCTTCGCCCGGAATGAACTGCGGGCGGCCGAGTCGGCGTTCCGGGAGGCGTTGACCCACGTCAGGGCCGCGGACGCCCGGATCACCATCCGGGTCAACCTGGCGGAGACCCTCGTGGCCCGGGGTCACCTCATCCTCGCCCAGGACGAAGCCCGGGCGGCGGAAGAGGACGCCCTGGCCCACGGCGTGACCTCCAGGCTGCCAGAGGTGTATCGGATGCTCGGCGAGGTGGCGGCGGCCGCCGGCCTCCCGGACGCCTTCCTCTTCTTCGAGCAGGCGCTGGAGGTCATCGACTCGAGGGCGCTCCCCCTGGCGGAGCGGATCCGCGTGCTCGAGGCCTATGCGAACTTCCACGCGCGGAACGGCGATGAGCCGGCGGCGGAATCCCTCCGCAGGGTCGCGCGGGACCATGCCACCACGCTTCGGACTCCCCTCCCATGATCTCCTCCCCGCTCATGCGCGCCCTGGGCACCACGCTTCTCTGCCTCCCCGTCCTCCTGTTCCTCCCGGGATGCGGGAACCTCACGGCCGGTGGGTTCTCCGAGGTCTCGGTGGAGGTGGTGGGAGACTCGGACAACGCCGCCTCCGTGGCGGGCCCCGTTTCGTCCGGCCCAGCGGCCCCCGGGTGGGGGGGGGAAGGCTCGGATGCTCCAGCCTCCACCGGGCCGGCGGCCTCGGCCTTCCAGGGCGAGGTCACCGTGGATCTCCGGGTGTTCGTGCGGAGCCGGGAGGGATCGTGGCACGAGCTGACCCAGGGACGGCAGATCGCCCAGGTGGACGCGGCCGGCCAGCTCGCGGAGGAGATTGCCCGGTCCACGCCCCCCGCCGGTCGGTACGACCGGGTCCGGGTCGAGTTCTTCAGGGTGGAGGCCCGGGTCACCTCCGCTCCCCCGGGACAGGGGATCCCGGGCGATGGAACGGTGGAGATCGACTTCGAGGGGGAGCCGTCCATCCTCGTGGAACGGCCCGTCCAGCTGGAGATCGACGGGGCGGACCGCAGGGTCCGGATCGACCTGCGATCGCAGGTTTGGCTGCGGGCTGCCGTGCTTCCCAGGGTCCCCCCCTCCACCTTCCGGAATGCCGTGCGGGTCTCCGTTCTTCCATGACCCGAAGTTCCGCGTGACGGGCCCCTCCTGATGGAGTCCCTCCTCCTGGGTCTCTCGGTGGGGCTGGTGGCCGGCCTCATCCCCGGGGCCTATTCCACGGTGGTGGCGGCCACCGCCCTGGAGCGTGGCGTCCGGACCGGGCTCACGGTGGCGCTCCTGCCGCTCCTCACCGAGCTCCCCGCCCTCCTGGCCTCGACGCTCATCCTCACCCGCCTTCCCACCGAAGCCCTGCGATGGATCGGGGTGGCGGGCGGGGGGCTGCTCCTGGGGTTCGCGTGGACCGTCCTGCGGAAGGCGGACACGCCCCCGGACCAGGAGGAAGCATCGTCCAACCGGGGCCCCCTCGCCCGGGCCGTCGTGTTCGGTGTCCTTTCCCCGGGCCCCTGGGCCTTCTGGTTCTTCCTGGGAGGTCCCCTCCTCCTCAGCCGGTGGCGCCAGGGCTGGCCCCAGGGCGTCCTCTTCCTGGGAGGCTTCTTCCTCTGCTTCCTGGGGGCCCTGGCCCTCCTGGCCTGGGGCGTGGGCCGCGGCCGGGAGTTCCTGAGCCACCGATGGTACAAGTGGACGATCCGGGGGATCTCCGTCCTCCTGGTGGTGGTGGGGGGCCTGCTCATCTGGCAGAGCTGGGAGGGGAACTTCGCGGACTTCGTCCAGGCTCCGCCCGGGACGGAGGATGCCGTGGAGAGCGGCGGCGGGTGAGCCCCGGACGCTCGAGGTGGGCCTCTCCGCCCCCCGCCCCACCCCCGTCCCGCCTCAGAGGGCGCCGACGGAGGACAGGGCGAAGACCACGGCACGCTGCATGAGTCGCTCTCCGGGCCCCGACGCCTCCTCCAGCTCCAGCCGCCGGAGGTAGGGACGGGCGGAGTCGGGCACCCGCATGGTGTCCCGGAGCGCCCCGAGCCCCGGGACCCGGCTCTCCTCGCCGGTCCGGAGGCCCTTCAAGCGGGTGAGGGCCTTGCGGAGCACCAGCTCCTCGTGGGTGAGCTCGGTACCGAAGGGAAAGGGTTGGAAGAGGCCGTTCTCCCGATGGGGCGCCAGCATCCGCTCCAACCGCTCCGGCCGGTTCTCCCGGGCGTGGTCGGGAAGGGTGTACCCTTCCGGCACCCGCCCCGCCTCCCGGGCCCGGGTCAGGAGCTCCTCCTGGAACCGGGAATCCGCGATCTCGATGAGGGCCGTGGCCACCTCCCCGTCCGACTTTCCCCGGAGGTCCGCGATCCCGTACTCCGTCACCACGATGTCCCGGAGGTGCCGGGGGATGGTGACGTGACCGTAGGAGAACCGGATGTTGGAGCTGACCTTGCCCTCCCGTTCGTGGGTGGCGGAGATCATGAGGATGGAGCGCCCGTCCCGAAGCTCCTGGGCCATGGCCACGAAGTTGTACTGTCCCCCCACGCCGCTCACCACCCGCCCGTCTTCCAGACCGTCGGAGGCCACGGCGCCGGCCAGGGTGGCGATCATCCCGGTATTGATGAACCGGGCATCCCGGCGCTGGAGGCGCTTGAGTTCCTCCTGTCCATAGAGCTCGTTCACGAAGGAGATGCCGGTCATGGCGATGCTCCGCCGCTCGTCGGGGTCCATGGACCGGAGCTCCTCGTAGAAGTTCCGGGGCCCCAGGAAGAAGCAGGCGTGGGCCAGGTGTCCCCCCTTCAGGCGGTCTCCCAGGCCGTCCTTTCGCAGGGCCGCCCGGGTGGTGCCGTCCTCCAGGTCGGCAGGCACCCGGGTTCCGTCGGGGAACTCGAGCTCCCCCTCCACCCGTCGGATTCCCCCACGGAGGATCCCGAAGCGCTGCAGGAACCGGAGGTCCTCCAGGGAGAGGGTGGCCCCGATGACCCCCTCGCGCAGCAGCACCTCCAGGGTGTCGGGCGTCACCTCCTCCTCCAGGAGGCCGTCGTTCAGGAGGCGCTGCAGGGGGAGGCTGTCGTAGACCCGCCGGCGCAGGACCCCGCTCGCCCGGAGCCGCAGGAACCCGTCCACCAGCATCTCCGAGGCCGCGTACAGCCCCACCTGGAAGGGCCCGAGTCCGCCGATCCCCTTCACCAGGTCCCCGTAGCGGTCCTCGATGCCCGCCTCAAGGGCCAGCTCCCGGTAGACCTCGTTGTCCTCGTGGCGGAGCTGGAGGACCCGGGTCACCGCATCCCCCATGGATCCGATTCCGATCTGGAGCGTCCCCCCGTCCCGGACGAGGGCGCTCACATGGAGGGCGATCATGTAGTTCCCCGTGTCCACCGGGACGTGGGGAGCCCCGAAGAGGGGGAAGGTGAGCTCAGGCTCGTCCACCACCGTGTCGAAATAGCCCGGCTCCACGGCCGCATCCCCATACATGAAGGGCATGCGGGGGTTCACCTGGCCCAGGAGGGCGATCTTCCTCCCCGCCGCCCGCCGTTCCCGGAGGAGGGGCACCAGATCCACCGTGAGGTCCGGATTCGACCCCAGGCTGTAGCGGACGCCCCCCTCCCCCTCCTCCTTCCCCACCAGCTGCGCCAGGACGTTCATGTCGGCGTCGAGCAGGTCCCGGACCACATGGGTGTAGTTGCTGCTCATGTGGCCCCGCAGGGCCATTGGACTCGATAGAGCGGACCCGGGGCGGAAGTAGAACTCCCGGATCCGGATGTTGTCCGGCAGCTTGCCCGCCCGGACCGCATCCACGTAGTCCAGCTCCGGGTACCCTCCGAACAACCGCTTGGAGAGGGGCTCCAGGAATCGCCGCTCCAGCTCGCTGGACCACCGGGGCCGCCCCAGCGAGAGGGCGGTGAAGACGGTGAGCTCGATGCCGGGGTCAACCGCCGCCCGACGGTAGAACCCGTTCACCAGGTGGTTGGCCTTCCCGATTCCCAGGGGCGTCCCCAGGCGGATCCGTTTCCCCACCCGCGCCAGGGTGTCGTCGACGCAGGCCTCGATGGCAGGATGGTTGTTCGCTCCGTGCTCCATGGGACACGCTCCTCCCTGGGATGGGCTTGCCGGAGGGGTAACCTAGGGTTTCGGCGAACGCGGGGGGAGTTCGGGGGGCGGGGGCGGCGAGGACCGGGAGAGGGAGCCGGGAGGGTCCCGAGGGGGGCGGATTGCCTCCCGGGGTTCCCCTGGGGCAGATTGCCGGCGTCCGACGCATCTGTCCCCTTCCGGCGGGGCCCACCCCACCCAGAACCATGGATCCCGACGCCCTGGACGGCATCCTCCGCTTCCTCCGGTCCGCTGAGCGCCTCAAGACCGTGACCCGTACCGCGTGGACGTCGGACGGCACGCAGGAGAGCGTGGCGGGGCACAGCTGGCGGCTGTCCCTCATGGCCCTGGTCCTGGAGGACGGGTTGGAGGGCGTCGACATGGCGCGGCTCCTCCAGATCTGCATCGTCCACGACCTGGGTGAGGCCATCGGGGGGGACATCTCCGCCGTCCTCCAGCCCGAGGAGGGGAAGGCCGAAGCGGAGCGCCGCGACCTCCTGGAGCTCCTCCGCCCCCTTCCCCCCTCGCTCCGGGAGAAGATCACGGCCCTCTGGGACGAGTACGAGGCCGCCACCACTCCCGAGGCCCGGGCCGCCAAGGCGCTGGACAAGCTCGAGACCATCCTGCAGCACAACCAGGGACGGAACCCCCCGGACTTCGACTACGCCTTCAACCTGGGCTACGGGCGCGCCTTCACCGATGACCCGCCGGCGGTGCGGGACATCCGCGCCATCCTGGACCGGGAGACGTCCGAACGGGCCTCCCCCCACTCCCGGGCAGCGGGTCGGAAGGCCGCGCCCGGACCGGACCTGCCCGAGTCGGACTCACCCGGGTCGGACGCTCGCTGAACCCGACGCTCCCTGACCCCGACGCCCCCTGGACCCCGTCCTCCTCCCCCTCCTGCCCGGACCCCCATGCCCACCCT
>JBJHCB010000132.1:0-669 GCA_050485805.1 Gemmatimonadota bacterium
GGGAAGGGGGTCAGACCGGAACTCCCCCCACTCCGCGAGGGTGGCCGCCCAGGGCACCCCGGGGCGGACGGGATACTCGAAGTTGGCCTCGGCGAAGGCCTGCTGGGCCTCCTCGCCCACCAGGAACTCCAGGAGTCGGATGGCGTTCTCCCGGTTCGGCGCATGGGCCGTCACGCCGGCGGCGCTCACGTTCACGTGGGTGCCTCGCCCGTCCTGGTCCGGGAAGAAGACGCCCACCCGTCGGGCCAGCTCACGGGAGGCCTCATCCTCGGCGTTCAGGAGTCGTCCCACGTAGTACGTGTTCACCAGGGCCACGTCGCCCACTCCGGCGGCCACGTCCAGGATCTGATCCGTGTCCCCCCCCTGGGGCGGGCGGGCGAAGTTGGCCACGAGGCCCCGGGCCCACGCCTCGGCCGCTTCCGGACCCTCGGCCGCGATGATGGAGGCCATGTGGGACACGTTGTAGATGTTCTCCGAGCTCCGTACCAGGATCCGGTTCCTCCACCGTTCGTCGGTGAGGGCTTCGTAGGTGGAGAGCTCGGCGGGATCCACCCGGTCCCGGGCGTACGCGAGGATCCGGGCCCGGATGGTGAGGGCGTACCAGAATCCGTCCGGGCCCCGGAGTTGCTCCGGGACCGAGGACTCGAGCTCCGGGGAAGTCACCGACTG
>JBJHCB010000132.1:679-6991 GCA_050485805.1 Gemmatimonadota bacterium
GGAGTCGCCCGGCATCCACCGTGATGAGGAGGTCCGCAGGAGACGCCGACCCCTCCCGCTCCAGGCGGGTGATGAGCTCGTCGGCGGAGGCGCTCACCACCCGGACCTGGATCCCCGTCTCCTCCGTGAAGCGGTCGAAGAGGGCCTGGTCCGTGTCGTAGTGACGGTGGCTGTAGACGTTCACCACCCCGTCCCCCGGATCCCCGCAACCCCAGAGAAGGGCCGGCCCCGCCAACAGGGGGAGGAGGAGAAGGACCCGCCGGACCGACGGGGCGGACCGGTCCCGGAGGTTCCCGGGGAGCCGGGCACGGGAGGGGGAGCCGGGGCGCCGGAAAGGGAAGGGGAGGGCCATGGGCTGCTCGGTCCGGGGGGGGGTGAAGGGGGTCCGGCCCCGAACTCATGGGACCGGCCATCTGGTTGAGAACCAATCTCAACTCCTGGGCGGGGAATGTCCAGCATCCCGCCACGACCGACCCTTTCCCCCCGTCCGCCCCACCCCGCTCCCCCACACTCCCGTCCCCCTCGGCTCACCCCAGCGTGAGGGTCAGGGCAGACCCGTTCACGATGCGCGCTTCCTCCGACGCCAGGAACCGGAACACCCCGGCGATCTCGGACGGGTCCAACCAGGTGCTTCGATCCTGGTCGGGCATGGACGACCGGTTTCCGGGGGTGTCGATGATGGAGGGGAGCACGGCGTTCACGGTGATCCCGTCCTCCACCCCCTCCCGGGCCAGGGTCCGGGTGAGGTTCAGCACGGCGGCCTTGGCTGCGCCGTAGGCCGACAGCCCCGGGGATCCGAGCTCGAGGGCGGGGAAGGCGGAGACGTTCACGATGCGTCCCCATCCGGCCTCCCTCATCCCGGGAAAGCCCTGGCGCGCACAGAGGAAGGCCGTAGTGGCGTTCATCCGCCACATCCGATCCCAGGCATGGGGCTCCGTCTCCTCCAGGGGGGCCATGGTGAATCCCCCGGCCAGGTTCAGGAGGACCAGGGGGGGACCCTCCCCCTCCGCCTCCACCGCTTCGAAGACCCCCCTCACCGACTCCGGTCGGGTGAGGTCCGCCTCCATGTGGAACCGGACACGGTGGGCCCGGTCCCCCAGCCGCTCCCGGAGCCCCTCCGCCTCCCCGGGTGCGAAGACCGGGACATGGACCCGGTCGCCCTGGGCCAGGAACGCCTCCACCACCCACTGACCCAGGTCTCCCGTGCCCCCGGTGATGAGCACCACCCGACCCCCTCCGGCACCCCGCCTCCCAACCTGATCCGCGGCCATTCCGCCCCTGCTCCGTTGAAGGGTTCCAAACCGTCCCCCCGGGAGGGGCGACGACTTGCTCGACAGGCGAAGGGTCGTCTACCTTCGTGTGCTCCCGAGAGCCCGGTGAGCCCCGTCCGGCGCGGCAGAGGCCCGTTCCGGCCACCCACCTCCCCTGCCGAACTCCCCACCCGTCCTCCGGCCCCTGGCCCAAGGTCCCGAGACCCCATGCCGCGCCTCCCGTTCCCCCCCAACGCCGCCGTCCGGGTCGTGGCCCTCCCGACCAGCCCTCCTGACACCCCGCTCCTGGTGGTGGGGGTCTTCCAGGGCGAGGTGGGCCTCTCGCCCGTGGCGACCCTCCTGGATCAGGCCCTGGATGGCGCGTTCCGCCGCAGCCGCGAGGCCGGTGACTTCCGGGGACGGGAGGGGGACCAGGCGCTCTTCTACGCCCCCCCGGGGACGGCGGGACCCACCCGGTACCTCTTCCTGGGGCTGGGAACGCGGGACGACCTGGACCGGGAGGGAATCCGGAAACTGGCGGGGCGGGCCGTTCGCGGGGCCGAGGGACTCCGGATCCCGAAGCTCCATCTCGCCGTCCCCGGGACCGACGGCACCGGGGGGATCACCGGGGCCCTGCAGGCCGCCGCAGAGGCGCTGGTCCTGGCGGCCTGGGACTTCCGGGAACTCCGATCCCCGGGCGCAGCGGAGGATGGGCCCCCTCCCCTGGTGGAGGAGGCGGTGCTCCTGGCGGACGAGACCCCGGGCGAGGAAACCGGGGGAGAGGAGACGGGGGGGAAGGGGACCGCCCCCCCACCCGAGCGGACCGCCGCCGTGGAACGGGGGCGCGCCTGGGCCGTGGGGGAGAATCTCGCCCGGACCCTCCAGTTCCGGCCGGGGAATGTGGCCACTCCCACCCACCTGGCCGAGGTGGCGGCGGCGCTGGCCGAGGAGCACGGCCTGGAGCTCACGGTCCTGGGTCCCAGGGAGATGGAAGAGGAAGGGATGGGGGCCCTCCTGGCCGTGGCCGCTGGGTCGGAGGAGGAACCTCGCCTCATGGCCCTGGAATACCGCGGCGGGAACGAGGGAGACCCTCCCCTGGCGCTGGTGGGGAAGGGGCTCACCTTCGACACCGGCGGGATCTCCATCAAGCCCGCGTCCGGGATGGAGGACATGAAGTTCGACATGTCCGGAGGTGCCGCCGTCCTGGGTGCCATGAAGGCGATGGCCGTGGCTCGACTCCCCGTGAATGTGGTGGGCGTCATCCCCTCCTCGGAGAACCATATCTCCGGTCGGGCCACCCGTCCCGGGGACGTGGTGCGCACCCGGGCGGGGAAGACGGTGGAGATCATCAACACCGACGCCGAGGGACGGCTGATCCTGGCCGACGCCCTCTCCTGGACCGTGGACCGGATGAAACCGGCGGCGGTGGTGGACTGCGCCACCCTGACGGGAGCCTGCGTGGTGGCCCTGGGGAACCACGCCGCCGCGGTCCTGGGGCGGGACGAGGGACTGGTGGAGGAGCTGCGCCAGGCGGGGGACCGATCCGGGGAACGATGCTGGCCCCTCCCCCTCTGGTCGGCCTACCGGAAACAGCTGGAAAGCCCCGTGGCCGATCTGAAGAACGTGGGCGGACGCCCCGCGGGGACCATCACGGCCGCCCTCTTCCTCTCCGAATTCGTGGAGGCCGGAACGCCCTGGGCCCACCTGGACATCGCCGGCACCGCCTACGGGGAGGCCCGTGCCCCCTACCTCCGGAACGGGGGCTTCGGCTTCCCCACCCGCCTCCTCCTGGAGTGGGTGCGCGGCCGGATTCCGGGGGGGGAGGGTCCGGGGGCGTGACCCGGCAATCCGTTCGGGGGAAGGGGTCCGGACGATCCACCCGCCTCTTCGTCCCGCTCCGTTCGGCGCTCCTCCTGCTCCTGGCCCATCCCCTGGTCCATCCCGGGGCGGGAGGAGTGGAGGCGACGGTGGGCTCCCACGGCCTCGGGGCGGTGCATGCCGCGCTCCAGGTCCCCCCGGATCCGGACACCCTCAGGCCCCCGGGGGATACCCTGCGGGATGCCGTCCTGGAGGGGGACACCCTGGATTTCGCCACCGACACGCTCCTCACGGACGCGGCCACCCAGGTGCTCCCCAGGAACCTCCCGGAGCTCCCGGGGGGCACGCCGGCCCGTCCCGAGGCCGGGGTCTGGGTCTGGGACCGGGAAGGCCTCCTGGGAACCGAAGCCCTCACCCTCCACGACCTCCTGACCCAGGTCCCGGGCCTCATCCCCATCCGGGGTGGGGACATCGGAACCCCGGTGGCGGTCACCACCGCCGGGCTGGGCCCGGGGCAGATCCGTCTCCTCCGGGACGGCATCGAGGACCCTCCCCAGGAGGGGGGCGTGGTGGATCTGAACCAGGTGGGGTTGTCGGGACTGGAGGAGGTCCGGGTGGAGCGCCGTCCCGCGGAGCTCCGGATCCACCTCCGCACCCTCCGCCTGGTGGACCCGCGCCCGTACACCCTGCTGGACGTGGGGACGGGGGATCTTCGGACCAACCTCTTCCGCGCCACCTTCGCACACCCCTCCGTCCTGGGGGGGACGCTCCTGGTGGCCATGGACCGGCTGGACACGGAGGGGGACCGGTCGGGGAACCAGGGAGCGGCCTTCGGAACCCGCCTCCGCTACACCGTCTTCCAGGGCGAGCGGGGTGGGATGGCCGTGGACTACCGGAGCCGCACCGCCCGACGGCCCGAGGGGGTCTTCTCCCCCCAGGAGGTGGATCGGACCGACTGGACGGTGCAGGGAAGCTGGGAGCTCCTGGACGGGGTGGTGGGGGGTCTCCACTTCACCACCGGGCGGGTGGAGCCGGGAACCCGGGCCTCCCCGGCGGCGGACACCCTCCTCCCCGTGGGGTCCCGGCGGGAGTTCGGCGGACGGGTGGGGACCGAGGTCGGGCCTGGTTGGGTCCACGCCGGAGCCGGCACCCGGTGGGGCCAGGGCTGGTCCTCGTCCATCCTGGAGCTGGAGGCGGGCGGCTCCCTGGAGGGGTTGGGGGGGATCTCGGGCACCTGGGAGCGGGAGGGGTGGAGGGAGGGGGAGGCCGGGCATTCCCTGTCCGCCCGGGCCTGGAGCGAGCCCCGTTTCGGCGTCTCCCTCTTCGCCGAGACCCAGGATCTCCGACGGGGGGTCCCGTGGGTGGTCCCCCGCCCCCTCCCCCCGGAGGCGGAGACGGACGAGGATGGGGACACCCCCCCCCCCCCGTCCCCCGGAGACGACGACGACGACGAGCCCAACGACGTTCCGGGACTCCGGTTCACGGAACGCTCGGGCTTCCGGGTCGGAGCCCGGGCCGAGTTCGGTGGGCTGGACCTCATGGCGGCCTTCCTCCTGACGGAAGGCGACTCCCTGGCTCCCATGGGCCTCCCCTTCGACCGGGACGGCTTCACCGTGCCGGCGGGGCGCCGCACGGGGGTGGAGGTGGCGGGGCGACTCCCCCTGGATCGGATCCGGGACGGCCTCCACCTCAGGGGGCATGCCCAGTTCTGGGACGCGGGGACGTGGCGGTACCTCCCGGAGCGGTCGTGGCTGGGGGCGGCGAGTTGGCGGCACCAGGGCTATGACTCCAACCTGGAGATCTGGACCGACGTGGGGGTCCGGGGGCGGGATGCCATGTGGACTCCCCTGCTGGCCGAAGGGGCCGAGCAGTTCTTCCAGGCCCCCTCCGCCCTGAGCTGGTTCGCCCGCCTCCAGATCCGGGTGGTCACGGTCCGCGCCTTCGTCCAGTGGGAGAACTTCACGGTGCGGGACGACAACCTGGAGTTCCCGGGACGACCCCAACCCCGGACGCGGGCCATCTACGGGATCCGCTGGACCATGTGGAATTGAGGACGGAACCACGAACATGTGGAACCCGGACTCCGGTTCCGCTATGATTTCAGGCTCATGACCAGAGCGGATCTCCTCAGCATGACGGGCTTCGGCGCGTCGGAACGGGACCTCCCCCAGGGGAGGCTCCGGGTGGAGATCCGCACGGTGAACCACCGGTACCTGAACCTCCAGGTCCGGATGCCCCACGGCTTGGACCGCCACCAGCAGGAGGTGGAGCGCCGCCTCCGGGGTCGGTTCGTCCGGGGGAACGTCTCCCTCTCGGCGTCGCTGGACCGATCGGCCGCGGCGGAGGGCATGCCCCAGGTGGTGGTGGACCTGGAGCGGGCCAGGGCCTACCGGGACGCCCTCGCCACGCTCCAGGAGGAACTGGGGATCGGGGGGAGTCCCGGCGTGGAGCTCCTGGCCGGCTTCCGGGACATCTTCCAGTCGCCGGAACGGGACCGCCCTCCCCCGGTGGAGATCGACCCCGAGGCCCTGGGGGAGGTGGTGGACGAGGCCGCCGCCCAGGCGCTGGAGATGCGTCGGGCCGAAGGGGCCCGCCTCAAGGCGGATCTGGCCCGGGGTCTGGACCGCCTGGCCGAGGAGCTCGCGGCCATCGAGGCCCTCGCACCGGAGCGCCTGGTCCGGGAGCGGGACCGCTTGCGGGAGGCCATCGGCGAGCTCCTGGCCGGTGCGGGCGAGGTGGACGAGGAGCGCATCGCCCGGGAGGTGGCCCACATGGCCGAGCGGTGGGACATCCACGAGGAGGTGGTGCGGTTCCGCTCCCACCTGGCCATGTTCCGGGAGACCCTGGAGGCCGGGAATCCCGAGGGGGTGGGGAAGCGATTCGGCTTCATTTCCCAGGAGATCCTCCGGGAAGCCAACACCATGGGGTCCAAGGCCAACGACGCCGCCATCGCCGCCCGGGTGGTGACGCTGAAGGAGGAGATCGAGCGCCTTCGGGAGCAGCTGGAGAACGTGGAGTGATCACGGGGCTCCCGTACCGGCCCAGCCCTCTGGTCCTGGCGGCCCCTTCAGGCACGGGGAAGACCACCATCGCCCACGCCCTGGTGGACCGGTTCCCCCACTTCGTCTTCTCCGTCTCCGCCACCACCCGTCCCCCACGGGCAGGGGAACGGGACGGGGAGGACTACGATTTCGTCTCCCGCGAGAGCTTCGAGGCCATGATCCGGGACGATGCCCTGGTGGAG
>JBJHCB010000133.1:0-6985 GCA_050485805.1 Gemmatimonadota bacterium
GGTCCAGGACCCGGCCTCGGAGCGTCGGCAGATGATTCAGGTCGTCGCTGGTGATGTCCCTCTCCAGGTTGTGCCGTGGACCGCCCATGAACGGTCGGCAAACGCAAGGAGGGGCCGTCCGACAGGGGACGGCCCCTCCCGCGAAACCGGTCCGCGGCTCGTCGGGGAAGCGGGGGTGGGCCCGACTCCGTTCCCCCTTCCCTCCTCGTCTGAATATGGCCCGGCCGGGCCGACGATTCAACCGACGGCCCCCGGGGGGCCCGGGGGAGAACGAACGGTCCTCCCGGTCCCTTCGGACGAGCATGCCGGGGTCAGCGGGGGCGGCCGGGACCCCGGTAGAGGATCTGCCCCCTGGCCAGGATCTCGTTGAGGGCATCGACGAAGTCGTCGCTGGACTCGGCCAGCTCCTCCCCCACCTGGTCCACGAACTCCTTCCAGGACTTCTCCACCTCATCCTCGAAGAGTTCTCGGAGCGTGCCGTTCTCGAGCCCCTCCTCGTACCGGGCCGGGTGGTAGGTGATCATGTCGGAAACCAGGACCCGGGCGAGCCGCCTGGCCCGTTCCCGCGGGTCCCGGCGCCCGAAGCGGGCCATCCCGCGGGAGAGGGTGGTCCCCTCCAGTCCCGGACCCGGGCCATCGGACGCGGCCGGGGGAGCGGATGCCGCGCCCGGCGTGGACGGTGTGGGGGGCGCCGAGGACGGCGGAGCAGGCGTCGCGGCCTCCCCCCCCGTCATCTCGTGGGACGCCTCACGGGGTGTCCCGACGGCGGGGTCCGGGCCCTCGGGGTCGATCGCATCGGGCTCCGGGGTAACGGGTTCCAGGGCATCCGGCTCTGGGGCTTCGAGCTCCGGGGCCTCCAGTTCCGCGGCCAGATCCACCTCCACCGCCGCAGACCCCGGGTCCTCCAGGTCCTCTTCTCCGAGGTCCACCTCCTCGAGATCCACCTCCCCCAGGTCGATGTCCCCCGGGTCCACCTCCCCGAGGTCCACTTCCCCGAGATCGACCTCCCCAAGCTCGGTGTCCCCGAGGTCGACGTCCCCAAGCTCGGTGTCCCCCAGGTCGACGTCCCCGAGCTCCGCTTCGGCGAGGTCCAGGTCCACGTCCGCCGCCTCCTGATCCACGCGGTCCGCCTCCCGGAGGCCCAGATCCTCCTCCACATCCGCCGCCACGACATCCGCATCCCCGGCGTCCACCTCGTCGGTGGCCGTCTCCTCGTCGTTGGCCGTCTCCGCCCCGGGGGCAACGGCCAGGTCGAAGGCCGCCACCCCGTCGGGCTCGTGCGCCTCCGGGACCACCACCCGGAAGACCCGGAGGCAGGCGGAGCAGACGGCCGGCACGCCTTCCTCCGGGACCCGATCCGGGTCCACGGGAAACTCCGACCGGCAGGAGGGGCAGGAAACAGTGAAGTGGAGGAGAGTGGACATCAGCCGGATTCGGTTTCGGGGTGACGTGGGTCGGAGTCCTCCCCGGGGGAGGGGGAGCGGTCGGGAAGATGGGACGCCTGGGAGATTGGAAAGGCCGCCGAGCGCCCTCCCGACAGGGCGTCTCCGTGGCGGCGATCCACCACGTAGACCGAACCCGGGAGGGTCTTGGCATACGACTTCATCTCCCCGGCCCGACCGCTCACCTGGGCCGGGTGCCGGTACGTCCTGGAGAGGTTCGTGACCACGCCGATGGAAAGGGTCATGATGGGAACCCGGTGGATGCTTCCACGGCGATCCCGCCCCAGGAAGTACCCTGCCTGCTGGTCCTCCTTCGAATACTGATAGGGGATGAGTTCGTCAAACAGATCCAGTACCTCGTCACAGACCCCCTCCATCCGCCCCAGGGGAACGGTGAAGATGAAGTCATCTCCTCCGATATGGCCCACGAAGCCGCCTGGAGCCAGGCTCCGGACCAGATCCCGGAGGATGAGGGAGACCAGGTAGATCACCCGGTCCCCCCGGTTGTAGCCGTAGCGATCGTTGAACTCCTTGAAGTGATCCAGGTCGGCGTAGCAGAACGCGAAGGGCTCACCCGAGGTGAGGCGGGCGTTCAGGTCCCGTTCGATCTGGGGCGTCCCGGGGAGCCGGGTGGTGGGGTGGACCGCCACATCCCGGGAAGCCCGATGGAAGAGGAGGTCCAGGCGGAGGCGACCCTCCACGGGCGAGTCCCCCTGCCGGATCACCTCGTCGGCCCCGGCCTCCAGGGCCCGGATCGCCAGCTCCCGCGGCTCGTCGGGCACCAGCACCGCCACCGGCAGGATGGCCGTGAAGGGATCGGACTTGATGTGGGAGCAGAGGGCGAGGACAGCCCCCGGGTTTCGACCGGCATCCAGCAGGAGGGAGGCCGGCAGGGCCCGGGTCACGCGATGGAGCACGGCTTCCGCTGAAGGGATGGGCTCGGGATCGATCCCCATCCCCTCCGCAAATCGGAGAAGTCCCGGAGAGACCCGGGTTCCCCCACCATCGAAGTAGAGAACGGCCCAGTCGGCAGCCATGGACGCGTCCGGCCGGAAGGAGGGTGGATGGGGCGGAAATGCCCCGGCCGAAGGCTACCTTTCCCGGAAAGCGAAGTCAAACCGCTCGGGCGTTGGAGCGGGTGCCCGTTCCCCTCGGTCCCCGTGGGGCCTCCCCGCCCGGTGCGACCGCCCCACCCTAACCGGAGCGCCCTCGCCTTCCCCTCCCTTCCTTCCCCTTCCTGGGCCGATCCTTGCTTCCCCTCCCCCTTCCCTTCCGGGACCCTCCGGCTCCCCTCCCACGTCTCCGGTCTCCCCCGGCTTCCCCGTCCGCACCGGATGACGGGGCCGAGCCCCCCTCTTCCCTGCCGGGCCCTTCCACCAGGAGGAAGTCGATCTGTCGTTCCTCCTTGTCGGCCCGGACCACCTGGACCTGGACCCGATCCCCGATGCGGAATCGGCGTCCGGTACGTTCCCCCACCAGGGCGTACCTCTCCGGAACGAAGGTGTAGTAGTCGTCGTCGAGGTTGCTCACATGGACCAGCCCCTCCACGAAGACCTGATCGAGGAGGACGAAGAACCCGAAGGCGGTGACCCCCGCCACGGTTCCGTCGAAATGATCCCCCAGGTGCCGACGCATATACTCGATCTTCTTCATCTCCACCGAGTCCCGCTCCGCCCGCTGCGCCAGTCGCTCCCGCTCCGAGGACCGGTCTGCCACATCCCCCAGGGCGGCGGCCCAGCGCTCCAGGGGAGGGGCGCCCTCGAGGATGACCCGGGTCACCACCCGATGGACCACCAGGTCGGGGTACCGCCGGATGGGTGAGGTGAAGTGGAGGTATGCGTCCGACGCCAGCCCGAAATGTCCCAGGTTGTCCGGGGCGTAGCGGGCCCGATTCATGGAGCGCAGGACCACCGTGGAGACCAGGGACTCCTCGGGACGGCCCCGGAGCTGGTCCAGGATCTGTTGCAGCTTCCGGGGCTTCACCCGCTTCTCGGGAAGGACATGTCCGAAGGGGCGGAGGAACTCCCGGAGCTCTTCCAGCCGATCGGCGGTGGGGGGCTCGTGCACCCGGAACGGGATGGGGAGCTCCCGCTCCACCACCTCCCGGGCCACCACCTCGTTGGCCAGGAGCATGAAGTCCTCGATGAGGCGGTGACTGTCCAGGGTCACCACCCGCTGGATGTCCATGGGGATGCCTTCGGCGTCCAGGACCACCCTCGCCTCGGGGAGATCAAAATCCAGCGACCCCCGGGCCCGGCGCTTGGCCCGGAGCGCTCCCGCCAGGCGGCTCAGCGTCCCCAGGGCGGCATCGGTCTCGGCGTCCACCGAGTCCTCCCCGGCCAGGACGCGTTGCACCCGGTGGTAGTCCAGGCTGTGGCGGGAGCGGATCCAGGTCCGGGCCAGCCGATGGTCCCGGACGCCCCCCTCTCCGTCCAGGGTCACGAAGAGGGTCAGGGCGAGGCGGTCCTCTCCGGCACCCAGGGAACAGAGATGGGAGGAGAGGCCGTGGGGGAGCATGGGCACCACCTGATCCACCAGGTAGACGCTGGTCCCCCGCTTGAGGGCCTCCAGATCCAGCGCGGACCCCTCGGGGACGAAGTGGGAGACGTCTGCGATGTGGATCCCCACCTCGTGGAGCCCCTTCCCCAGGGAGCGGACGGAGAGGGCATCATCGTGGTCCCGGGCGTCCGCAGGGTCGATGGTGAAGACCAGGAGGTCCCGGTGGTCCTCCCGTGGGCCCGGCTCCCGCAACCGCTCCTCGGCCTGCGCGGCCTCCGCCTCCACCTCCTGCGGGAACGCCCGGGGCAAACCGTGCCCGTGGAGGATGGCCAGGACATCCACCCCCGGCTGGTCCAGGGGTCCCAGGACGAGGTCCACCTCCCCCACCGCGTTCCGGGTGGGGCTGCCGAACTGGGTGATCCGGACCAGGACCACATCCCCCTCGTCCGCCCCGCCCTCACTCCCCTCCGGAATGAGGACGTCCCGGGAAACGCGTCGGTCCAGGGGCCGGATGAAGCCGAACTTCCGGCTCCGGTGGAAGCGGCCCACCACCGTCGGTCGAGACCGCTCCAGGACCTTCACCACCCGGCCCACCGGGTTCCTCCCCGGAGGCCTCCCCTCCACCCGGACCGCGACCCGGTCCCCGTCCATGGCGGATTCATGATGTCGGGCCGCCACGAAGACATCGGTCTCCCCCGGTTCATCGGGAACCAGGAACGCGTCTCCGTTCCGCGTCACGCGGAGCTCACCCACCACCAGATGGATTCGTCCGGGGACCGCGTATCGATTCCCCCGATTCCGGTAGAGGTCCCCCCGGGACTCGAGCTCCCGGAGGCGCTCCCGGAAGTCCCTGTACTGCTCCCTGGCGAGGGAGAGGGCCCGCGCCAGCTCCTTCGGCTTCATGGGTCCGCGGCGGGACCGCTTGAGGGCGTCGCGGATGGCGTCGAGGTCGGGAAGACGGTCGTGGGTCACGGGGCGCGGACTCCGGCGTAGGGGGGGGCGAGGGACGAAGAGCGGGAGGGAGGCCGGCCCGACCTCCTCCCCTGGAGGTGGACCTGGAGCTCCCACCTGCCGGCCCCCGCTCCCGGGAGCACCTCGGACCGGACCCGGACCGGCAGGGACGCGGTGGGACCGGGGTGGGCCGACACCCACATCTCCACACCGGAGATGAACCGGTTCACCAGGGCGACCCCGACGAAGGTCGTGGCGTTCCGGAAGGCCTCATCACTCCTTCCGATGAGGGCCCGGAAGCGCGCACGGGACTCCTCCGCGCCCTCCCAGTCCCATCGGAGTTCGGGGGGGACGGCCCGGTCCCGGTAGTAGGCCAGCGCGCGACCGTAGGAGGGGTCGGCGGGGTCCACGGGTCCAGTCCCGGAGGGGAGATGGAGGTCGCGGGCGAGGCGCCAGACCATCCCGTTGTAGGTCCCTTCGTCGGTCTCGGGCTGAAGGGGCTCCCCCTCCGGTGAGAGGTCGAAGCGTCCGGAAGCCGGCCACGCCGCCATCCGCTCGTAGTATCCCCACGCGCCGTCGCGGCGCGGGCCCTCCCACACGGGGAGGCGCGCATCGGTCCAGGCCAGGTCCCGGTAGGCCTGACGAAAGCGGGAGCCTTCCCGCCTCTGGTGGGTCCCTCCGCCCCAGGCGATGGCCTCCGCCGCGGCGTACACCCACCAGTGACCCCGGTCATCCACCTTCTGCCCCCATCCTGGGAGGAGGAGGGATCGAACGGCGAGGCCCAGGGGGCCCGGGCATTCCGAGCCAACTGCCGGCACGGAGGGACCCATCCCCCGGCCTTCCACCGGTCCCGCCTCGCATCGGTGGAAGGGAGCCGGCCCCGACGCCCCGACCTGCGGAAGGGTGGGGGCCATGACCTGGAGGAGGACCACCACCGCGAGCCCCGCCGCAGTCATGGTACCGGTCTCCGCCCTCCTGCGGACACCATCAGAACCGCACTCCGACGGTGAAGTGGATGGGCTCCTGCTGGGAGGCCAGACCCCTCCGAGCCAGGGAGCGGGCCACGTCCAGCTCCAGCCGATCGAACCGCACACCCCGACCCACGGCGGCCGCCTCTGCGTGATCCGCAGGATCGGAACCGGCCAGGATGTAGCCCCCCCGCGCCACGATCCGATCCACCGTTCCGGCGGAGAGTTCCGCTCCCACGAAGAGGGTGGGATTCCCCGGTGTCCGGACGCGGTCCTCCAGCTCCAGCATGGCGGTGAGGGTCAGCGCCTCCTCCTCGATGGTCCGGCTCAGGACGTCCAGGGCCGCGGCCAACCGGAAGCGGGACGGGAGCGGGTCGGCCTGCTCGGCATTCTCCACCTGGAAGCGAGGGCCCAGGTGGGCGGCCATGACCCCCAGGGTCAGGGGAATCCGTTGGAGGGGACGGCTCTGGGCACCGACATCCACGGCCCAGGAGGACCCAGTGACACGCCCCTCGGGACACTGTCCACGGCACGCCACCTCGAATCGGACGTGCTTCACGTTCAGACCGGCGGACAGGCGTGATCCCACCCGCGCCGCCCCCGAGAGGAGAGCCTGGTGGTTCCGGATGCTGAGAGAGCCCAGCACATTCCCCATTCCATCCGTCAGGTCCTGGGAACCCACGTCGAAGAGTTGGTAGGAAAGGCCCAGGGTTCCGACCCCGGAGCGGCCCGCCAGGAAGGAGAACGAGGTCCCATCTCCCACCACGTGATCGCCCCGGTGGAGGAGGACCCGCCGTTCGTCGACGTCCGCGAGACCCGCCGGATTCCAGAACACGGCTTCCGTGGACGCCACGGCCGTCATGGCGCGTCCCACGCCCACAGCCCGGGCCCCCACCGGAAGCAGGAGGAAGAGGGCTCCCTCGTCGGCCCGCACCTGGTCCTCCCCGCTCTGGCCCTCCCCCTTCCCGGGAGCTGCCAGCATCAGGAAGACGAGAAGAAGGGACAGGGGTCCCAGGCGTTCAGGGCGTCGCATCGTCGTCGGGAACGGAGAATCCGAGCCGCCGGAGGAGGGCCTTCTTCCTCCGCCATCCAGGCAGGACCTTCACCCAGAGGTCCAGATACACC
>JBJHCB010000134.1:0-6944 GCA_050485805.1 Gemmatimonadota bacterium
GGCCTGGTGATCCTCTGGATGGTCGTCAATAGGGGTTCGTGTCGCCGGCAGCGTTCCCCTTGGCGTCGGTCACCGTGAGCCGGACCGAGGTGGGTGTCGTCCGGCTCCGGAGCCCCGTCTCTCCGCTGGCGGAACCCCCGCTCACCGAAATCGTGGCGGAGTCCAACACATCGTTCCCGGAGAGCAGCTCCACCCGGACCTGGGACAGGTCGCCATCGGGGTCGGATACGGCCCAGGTCACCGAGGCCCGGTTCCAGGGACCGGTGGTGGAGGTGCTGACCTGGAAGGTCTCGATGGTGGGGGGACTGCCGCCCGGCTCACCCCCCGGAGGCTCCTCGCCACCGTTTCCGGGGGGCGGGTCCTGCCCGGGGGACGCCGTGGCGGTGAAGCTCCCCAACTCGTCCTGGACGTTCTTCAGGGGGCTGAACACGAAGAGGTCCCCGGAGGAGTTCCCTCCCCACAGGATCCCCACCAGGGTGACCGAGTCCCCGGTCCCGGGTTGGAAGACCGGGGAGCCGCTGTCCCCACCCTGGACGATGCGGGTGCCCGGGTTCTGCACGATGGTCTGACAGCGGAGCTGGATGTTGGACCCCGACACGTTCACGGTGGCGCAGGTGCTCGACACGTTCCCCGAGGACCACCCCGTGGTCCGCCCCACCTTGTGGAGGGTGAGACCCGTCTCGAAGCTGGTCGTGGTGTTGTTCTGGGCATCCACGGTGAAGTGCCCGTCCACCGTGAGCGACCCGTTGTTCACTCCGGTGGTTCTGGCGATCCGACCCTGGGTGGATTCGGTGCCGGACTGGTACAGGGCCCGCGCCGCGTCGCTGAACCGACAGACCTTCCCCGGGGAGCACCCGCCGCCGCGGGTGTAGGCGGGATCGTGGGCCTCGATGGCGATGGGGCTGCTGTCCACACTGCTCAGGGGCTGGAAGTAGGCGGTGGTCCCCGTGGTCCCCTGGTTGTTGGTGCAGTGGGAGTTGGTGATGAAGGAGCGGCCCCCGGGGTGGTCCACGTTGAAGCCCAGGGTGCACACGTACTGTCCCCAGTGGATCTGGATGCCCGCCTGGGTGGGACGATGCCGACTCCGGAGGTGGTCGCTGGCGAAGTGGATGGGCTCCACCACCCGAACGGCATAGGCCGTGCCCGGGACCTGCAGCCGGCTCAGCGCCCGCTGGATCCCGAAGGCGGCCGCCCCGTTCTCCACGCCGAAGACGAGCTGCCCCGACTCCTCCTCGTGATCGGCGAAGACCGTCTGGGGGAGGGCCATGACCTCCGGAGCCACCCGGGCGAAGAGGTCCCTGAGCTCCTGGGCCGAGTGGGGCACCTGCGACCGGGACGACAGAGCGTCTTCGGGGGTCGCAGCGGGAGCCACCGGGGACGTGACGTCCTGACACCCGGCCAGAAGAAGGACACCGCCCGCGAGCAGCGTCCATGGATGGAGACGGAGGGGCTTCATCCTGGACTCCTTCGAAGGGGAACGGGTCGCCGGGGATCGGCCGGAGCACAAAAGGGGTGGCAATCCCAGCGCCTGCCGGATCCGGGGGACCGTAGCGCGTGCCGGGCGGGTGCCCTCCGGGGACGATTCCGGCAAAGATTGGCCCAATGGGTCGGAGTCCGCCAGAGAAAAGATCCCGGTGGCCTCTCCACGGGGGTCAGGACCGTTGTCCCTCCGCCCGTCCTCCCTCCAGCCGGCGGAACACCCATGGCGCTCCCGCGGTGACCCAAAGCCCCAGCAGGAGGTAGCGCACGATCCGCCCCGCCTCCAGACCCGGGAGCAGGAGCCCCCGGAGGCCGGCCCAGATGGCCAGCACGCCGCTGAGCCCCACCAGGATCCGGAGAAGCAGGGCTCCCGCGGGCGCCGACCGCGGGAATCGGATCCACTCCCGTTCCACCACAACCCCCAGGGCGGCCCCCAGGAGGGTCGCCGCTGCGGGGAGGGCCTCGTGCTGGCGGTAGATCAGGAGCATGAGGACCGGAGGGAGGGAGGCCGCCAGGATGCGCCCGCCCCGGGAGCTGCGGGAGAGGGCCATGGCCACCCGCTCCACACTCGGGAGGGCCAGGAGGAGAAGGCCCAGGCCGAGGCCCCAGCCGGCCAGCACGTCAGCCGGGAAGTGGGCCCCCAGGTAGAGCCGACTGACCCCGATGGCGGCCACGAGGAGGGTGGCCCCCCACAGGGCGGCGCGGGGGGCGACCCTACCCGGACCCTGGCCCCATCGGTACGCCAGGTAGCCCCACACCACGACCGCGTTCTGGGCATGACCGCTGGGAAGGCCCCCTGAGCTCCGGGGATCCAGGACCGACACCTGCGCCGGGTCCGGTCGAGGGAGGTCGAAGAAGGCCTTCGCGACCTCGTTCACCCAGGCCGACGCCAGGAGGAGTACCATGGCCCGGAAGGCCCATCCCCGGTCCACCGCCCAGTAGAGGACCGGCAGAAGGAGGAGGTAGAAGGGCTCGTCGCCGAGGAGGGAAACGGCCTGGGCGAGCCCGTCCAGGGCGGGGGAGCGGAGCGCCTGGAGGGCCTGGATCAGGGAGTGGTCGAACACCCTCCCCTCCCGGCCTCAGCGCCGTGGGGTCCGCACCCGCATCAGCCCCTCCTGGGCGGACGAGGCCACAAGCGTCCCGTCCCGGGTGAAGAAGCTCCCCCGGGCGAAGCCCCTTCCCCGATCGGCGGCCGGGCTGTCCACGGAGTAGAGGAGCCAGTCATCCGCGCGGAAGGGGCGATGGAACCAGAGGGCGTGGTCCAGGGAGGCCACCTGGAGGTCCGGATCCCGGACCGTGCGGCCATGGGGCTGGAGGGCGGCCGCAAGGAGTCCGTAGTCCGAGGCGTAGGCCAGGATCGCCTGGTGGAGATGGGGGGCGTCGGGCATCCGGCCCTGGACGCGGAACCAGGTCCTCCGGACGGGGGGGGAGGGCTCGGGATGGAAGAGGTCGGGGGGGTCCACCGGCCGGAAGTCGATGGGACGGTCCTGGGTCAGGACGCCCCGGACCTCCGGGGGGATCCGGTCCGCGGCCGCCCGGATCCGCTCGAGCTCCGGGACGATCTCCTCGGGATCCGGCACCTCCGGGGGGTCCGCCTGATGGGTGAGCCCCTCCTCCTCCACCTGGAAGGAGGCGGAGAGGTTGAAGATGGCCTGACCATGCTGGATGGCCGTGACCCGCCGGGTGGTGAAGCTCCCTCCGTCCCGGAGCCGGTCCACGAAATAGACGATGGGGGCTTCCAGGTCCCCGGGTAGGATGAAGTAGCCATGGAGGGAATGGGCCTCCCGGGGCTCCTCCACCGTCCGCCGGGCCGCCACGAGCGCCTGGGCCAGCACCTGCCCCCCGAAGACCCGTCCCGTCCCGATGTCCCGGTTCCGGGCCCGGTAGATGTTGTGCTCCAGGGGCTCCAGGTCCACCAGGGCCAGGAGCTCCTCCAGGGTGGTGGTGGAGAGGTGGGACCCCCCCTCCGTCCCTTCTCCCCGGGCCGTCACGCTCCGGGGTCCGAGTAGAGGTGGGCGGCCCGGTCCGAGGACGTGACGATCCCCCGGATCATGGCGGAGCTGAACCCCCGGTTCTCCATGTCGTTGAGCCCGGCGATGGTGCACCCGTTGGGCGTGGTCACCCGGTCGATGGCCATCTCCGGGTGGTCCCCGCTGGAGAGGAGGAGCTCGGCGGCCCCCTTCGCCGTCTGGGCCGCCATGAGGATGGCGTCCTCGGCGTGGAAGCCGATCTCGATCCCTCCCTGGGCCGCCGCGCGGATGGCCCGGAGGAAGAACGCGATTCCGCAGGCACAGAGCGCGGTGGCCGCCGCCATCTGGGACTCCTGGATCCGGACGGTGGTCCCCAGGGCCCCGAAGAGGCGTTCCGCCCGGGAAAGGGCCACCCCCGCCTCCATCCCCTCCGCGGCCAGACAGGTCATGGAGTCTCCGGTCTGGATGCCCAGGTTCGGCATGGCCCGGACCAGGGGTACCCCGTCCCCCAGGTGCTTTCGCATGGAGGCGAAGGAGGCGCCGGAAACGGTGGAGATGACCAGGTGACGGGCGGGATCCAGCTCCGCCCGGATCTCCCCCAGGAGGGCGTCGAGCTGCTGGGGCTGCACCGCCAGCACCACGATCTCCGAATCCCGGACCGCCCCCCGGTTGTCCGAACCCACCGGGTGGCCCTGGGCCGCCTCCCCGGAAAGGAGCTCCACGTTCCGGCGGGTGAGCCGGACCTGCGCGGCGGGGAGGTGTCCGGAGCCGGCCAGACCCCGGGCCAAGGCCTGGCCCAGGTTTCCGGCCCCGAGGATGGCCACCGATTCGGAATGCGCCTGCGTCATGCGAGATCCTGTGGGGTGGAGAGGAGGAGGCGGAACGCGGGCCGTGCCACCTTGTTCCCCAACGGGAACCCCCCTACCCTCGGGCGGGTCCCCGCGTGGGAAACCTCATGAAGATACACCTCAGGGAGGCCGGAATGGCAGGTGAGCTGGAAGGCCGGGTGGCCATCGTGACGGGGGCATCCAGCGGGATCGGAGCCGCCACGGCGGAAGCCCTGGCGCGGGCCGGAGCCCGGGTGGTGCTGGCCGCCCGGCGCCGGGAGCGGATCGGAGCCATGGCGGAGCGGCTGGGGGAGGAGGGCGCCCGAGCCCTGGCCCTCCCCACCGACGTGGCGGACGCCGGACAGGTGGACGGGATGGTGGCGGCCACCCTGGAGGCCTTCGGCCGCGTGGACATCCTGGTGAACAACGCCGGGGTCATGCCCATCTCTCCCCTGGCCGAGGCCCGGGTGGAGGACTGGAGCCGGATGGTGGACGTGAACGTGAAGGGCGTCCTCTTCGCCGTGGGGGCGGTGCTCCCCCACATGGTGGGCCGGGGGTCCGGTCACGTGGTGAACATCGGGTCCCTGGCGGGCCGCCGCCCCTTTCCCGGCGGGACCGTCTATGCGGCCACGAAATTCGCCGTCCGGGCCCTCACCGCGGGGATGCAACTCGAGCTCTCCGCCGCCCATGGGATCCGGGTCACCGACGTGCAGCCGGGGGTGGTGGAGACCGAGCTCATGGACCACATCCCCTCCACCGACCTCCGGGAGGGATTCACGGAAGGATGGCGGGAACGGCGGAAGCTGGCTCCCGAGGACGTGGCCAGGGCGGTGCTCTTCGCCGTGACCTCCCCCCCGCATGTGAACGTGAACGAGATCCTCATCCGGCCCACGGACCAGCCCACCTGAGGCACCCGTGGGCGGCCTGCCCTAGAGCCGCCGGGGGCTCGGAACCCGCACCGGCACCCCGGTCTCCTCGAGGTCCGCGTCGGGGTCGGGGAATTCCTCGCCGGGGTTCACGAAGGCGTCCATCTCCACCCGGTGCTGCATCTCGTACAGGCGCTGGTAGAGGCCGCCGGACCAGCGGAGTTCGGAGTGGGGCCCCCGCTCCACGATCCGGCCCTCGTCCAGGACGAGGATCTGGTCCGCCGAGACGATGGTGGAGAGGCGGTGGGCGATGACGAAGGTGGTCCGCCCCCGGCGGAGGGCCCGGAGGCCGTCCCGGATGAGGGCCTCGGACTCGCTGTCCAGGGAGGAGGTGGCCTCGTCCAGGACCAGGATCCGGGGGTCCGCCAGGACGGCCCTGGCGATGGCGATGCGCTGCCGCTGCCCTCCGGAGAGCTTCACCCCCCGCTCCCCCACCACCGTGTCGTACCCGGCCTCGAATCCCTCCACGAAGACGTCGGCATTGGCCACCCGGGCCGCCTCCCGGATCTCCTCGTCGGTGGCCCCGGGGCGGGAGAAGCCGATGTTCTCCCGGATGGTCCCGTCGAAGAGGAAGTTGTCCTGGAGGACCACCCCGAGCTGGGACCGGTAGTCCCCAAGGCGGAGCTGGGCCAGGTCCATCCCGTCCACCAGGACCCGCCCCGAATCCGGGGTCCCGAAGGCCAGGACCAGGGAGACCAGGGTGGATTTCCCCGAGCCCGAGGGTCCCACCAGGGCGGTGGTGGTTCCCTCCGGGGCGTGGAAGGAGATCCCCTTGAGCACCGGGACCCCGGGGTCGTAGGCGAAGGTGACCTCCTGGAAGGCCACCTCCCCCCGGAGCTCCGGAACGGGGGTCCGATCCCGATCGTCGTCCCGCTCCGTGGGGAGGTCCAGGAGCTCACGGATCCGATCCAGCCCCGCGAAGGCGTCGGTGATCTGGGTCCCGATCCCGGCGATCTGGACCAGGGGGGCCACCATGAGCCCCACGAAGAAGATGTACATGACCAGCTCCCCCAGGGTCATGGTCCCGGCCAGGATGGCCTGCCCCCCCATGATCATGATGAGCACGCCGATGGTGCCCACGATGACGGTGGAGGCCGCGGTGACCGCACTGGTCCCGGTGATGGTGCTGGCGATGTTCCGGTAGAGGCGGTAGACCCCTCGGGTGAAGACCCGCTCCTCCCGTCGCTCCGCCGTGTAGACCTTGAGGGTCCGGACCCCACCCAGGGCCTCGGAGAGGCGCCCCGTCACCTGGGAGGTGAGCTCGTACCGCTCCCGGAAGATGGGGCGGAGACGGCGGAAGGCGTACGAGAGGATCCCCGCGAAGCCCAGGAGGAGGACCAGGGCCACCGCGGTGAGCTGCCAGTTGAGCCAGAAGAGGACCACCAGCGCCACCGCGGCGGTGAGAAGCCCCCCCACCAGCTGGATGATCCCCGTCCCCACCAGGTTCCGGATCCCGTCGGCGTCCTCCATGACCCGGGCCAGGAGGATCCCGCTCTTGGTCCGGTCGAAGGAGGAGGTGGGCATGCGGAGGACGTGGGCCTGCACACGGCGCCGCATGTCGGCGATGGCCCGCTGCCCCGCCACGCTCACCACCTGGGAGAGGCCGAAGGCGGAGGCGGCCTGCACCAGGGTGGCCACCGCCACTGCCCCCGCCAGGGGGAGGAGGAGGTCCCCCCTTCCCTCCCCGAGGACGTCGTCGATGAGGAACTTGGAGGAGGCCGGGAGGACGAACCCCGCCGCCC
>JBJHCB010000135.1:0-6934 GCA_050485805.1 Gemmatimonadota bacterium
AGTCCAGCCCCTCGACGATGGTACGGGCGGGGGACCAGCTCCCGCTCCCGGGGTCCAGGACCGCGAAGCGAAGGGCATGGTCCTCGCTCCCCGGAAGGCGCTCGAACCAGGTGAGGTGCACCCTCCCCCGGGCATCCACCGAGAGATTGGGCTCCCCGCTCCCCTCCGGCGCCGGGGAGGGGAGGGCCGTGGCCTCCGCCGGGGTGGGAGGGCCGGAATTCCCGGCCTCTCCACATCCCGCATGGGCCGCCCCGCCCACCAGGAGGGCCAGGGCGAGGCGCCGACAACGATGCAAAATGCGAGGCTCCAAGGTGGATCTCCCCGGGTTCTCCCGGAACGAAGAGCGGACTCCCCCGGGCTTCCGCGGCGGGGATGGTGGCGTAGGCTCCCAGGGTGTTGCGACGGCACCGCACGGATGTGGAAGCCGGCGCACGGGCCGGAATCCACGATGCGGCAGGGATTCCTGGCGCACAAGGGCCCCGGTCCCGACGCACCATTGAAGGGCAAGGCCCGGGACGCCCCGCTCCATTCCCTTCGGCCCCGCCGGCATCGGCGTGGCCTGCACCGGCGTTGCTGGCATCGGCTTTGCTGCCGACATTGGGATGCGCGTTGGTCCACTCCACCGGTTTGTCTCCCGTTCCACCCCCCGTTCCAGATCCTGGAGGACCCTGATGGCGGAATCCCGGCCCCTCTCTCCTGCCGGTCCCGGGGCAGGTTCGCTCCGTCGGACATGGAGCCGTTTCCTGCTGCTCCCGGCTCTCGCGCTCCTCCCGGCCTGTGATGGGGATACGCTCCTGGAGCCCGGGGAGCGTGCCCCCTCCGACGGGACGCCGGGGGTGGAGGTGACGCTGCAGCTCCAGGCGCCGGACCGCTTCGAGATCACCGACTCGGTGTCCATCCAGGTCACCGCGCTGGACCCCGCGGGGGTGACCTCCATGACGCGGGTGGGTTATACGGCCATCGTCCATCTGGATGGCGGCGCCTCCAGGCGAGCCTACACCGCCGAGACCACCCTCCCCCAGGGGGCCCCCGGTGACACCGTCTCGGTGAACTTCATCCTGGATCCCCAGTGGCTCACCGCCGCCGGGCTTCCCACCCCCTTCGACCTGGAGGTCTACGGCTGGGCCTTCAACCGCTCCGGGGATTGTGGTGCCGCGGTGAGGGCGCCGGCCGGCACCACCTTCCGTTGCCGAAACACCGACGTCCAGGGGCAGAGCTACACCGTGGGCGACGCCCGGGCCCCCCTCCTCCCCATCCTGGCCGTCCCGGGGCGGACCTCCTTCTTCCCCTCCGCATCGGTGGTGGTGGGAGACCTCCAGGTGGACACGCTCCGGGGGAACGTCTTCGTCTCCAACCGTCAGTCCAACCGGATCCACGTGCTGCGGCCCGAGACGCACCAGTGGCTGGAGGACATCTCGGTGGGAGCGGAACCCTGGGGGCTCCACCTGAACCGCACCGGGGACACCCTCCTGGTGGCCAACTCCGGGGGAACCTCGGTGACCCACGTGCTTCTCTCCGGGTCGCCCAGGGAAGTGGTCTCCCAGCGGATCCAGACGCGGAACACGGCCCTGTTCGAGGTCGGCCTCCTCGAGGACGAGGAGGAGGACGAGGACGACCCCGACCGGCCCACCCTCGCCGGGGAGGTCCGGTTCCTGGACTTCAGCGACCGGCCCCAGTTCGTGGCCCAGGATGCCGCGGGCCGGATCCTGTTCTCCACCCGCCCCACCTTCTCCGCTCCCCTGGGAACCGTGCGGGTGCTGGAGCGGCAGCCGGGTTGGAGCGCCCACGAGACCCGGATCCTGGTGCGGGTCCCCATGGACACGCGGGACGCCGAGGGCACCATGGTCGTGGCCCATGTGGACAGCATCGTTCCCTATGAGGACGGGCGGATCGAGATCTGGGACCATCGTCCCGGTTTCCCGAACGAGAACATCCGGAGCGGGATCCGCCCCCCGGTGGAAGCCGCCAACTTCATGGCCAACCAGACCTCCTCGGACATCCTGTTCCGCATCGACCGGAGCTGGGAACTGGAGGCCGTCGCGTTTTCGGACACCACCTATGTGGCCGCTTCCCGCGATCGGAACTGGGTGGCGTTCGGAGACGGCGGACAGCCCGAGGCCGGTCGGGTGGTGATCTGGCACTCGGGGTCCGGAACCATCTCGAACCGGCTTACGGTGGCCGACCTGGTGAGCAACGCCTCGGAGCGGGTCCGGGCCCTGGAGCTGAACCGGGACGGGAGCCTGGGGATCGCCCGGGGCACCTTCGGCACCTATTTCTTCTCCCGGGACCTTCGCCTCCGGGGGACGGTGCCGGAGCACGTGGAGGGGGGCGGCGGGGCCGCCCTCCACCCGGACCATCCCAACACGGCAGCCCCCGGCTCCTCGTCCACCGAGACCCTGGCCTTCACCCTCACCGGGGACCGGATGATCCGGATCCTGGATACGGTCCACTACACCGAGCGGGGGCGGATCCCCCTCCGGGACGCCATCGCGGGACCCATGCGGGTGACCCCTCCCCTTCCCACCGACAACGACGGTCAGGGGCGGAACTGCTCCGGGGCGGACTGCGTGGTGGCCAAGGTCTTCGCCGTCACCGAGGGCGGCGGCGTGGCCGTGGTGGACGTCCGCCGCTCCCACGTCCAGAGCCTCCCATGACGGCGCCGGCCCCTCGGACCCCGCCCCGCTCACCCTCGAACCCGGATCGGCCCATGCGTCCTTCCAGCGCTTCCATCTCCGGAGCCGGGATCCGGCTTTTCGCCGGTCTGACCCTGGCGCTGGGCTCCGTCCTGGCCACGGTGGCTCCCGTCGAGGCCCAGGTACACCGCTTCGGCGCCGGATGGAGCGCCGGGGGCACGTACCTCACCGATCTGAACCCCGGAGCACCCGGCCAGGCCCGGGAGATCTCCCCGGGGGCCGGTTTCGTCTTCGGCCTCCATGTGGACCGCTGGTACGGCCAGGACGGTCGGATCGGCGTCCGGTACCAGGGTGCCTATCAGCAGCCCCGTGTGGACTGGGTCCGGGGGGAGCGCAAGGTGGACGCCTTCTCCGCCGATGTCTCCGCCCTCTTCCGGATCCTGGAGCCCGAGGACCCCGACCAGGTCCTCCCCTACGTGGCCGCAGGGCTGGGGGGGATCTGGTATGACCTGGGCACCGGGCGGGACACCTTCTTCCCCGAGGCGGACGCCTACCACGACGGGGGATCCCGGGTCCTCCCGGCCGTGATCCTCGGGGTGGGGGCCGACGTGCCCTTCCCCTGGGGATGGGATGGATCGCCTGTCCGGGTCCGGTTGGAGGTGGCCGACCACCTCACCTTCGGTTCCCCCATCCGCCAGGCCTCCGACGGCTCCCGGTACGGCGCCGTCCACCACCTCCGCTTCACCGTTGGGGCTTACTCGGTCCTGGACATCCGCCGCTGACCAGGAGGGGGACCCCGGGGCTCAGCCACCCGGGTCGTCCCCCTCCAACCCCACCCACCGGACCAGGGCCCGGAGGGGTCCCTCCCCGTCGTGCCGCCACCACGCAGGGGGCCAGGGCTGCCGGGCCAGGGTGGTGATCCGGGTGATTCCCGCCCGGGCCAGCGCCCCCGCCAGCTCCTCCCGCTCCTCCGGTGCGGCCTCCAGGGCGCAGCTCTGAAGGAGCCGGCCCACGGGAGCCAGGAGGGAGGGCACCTGTCGCGCCTCCTCCACCGGGTGGATCCGCACCGTCCGTCCCAGGCAGGAGGGGACCGGCGTCGGATCCGGCTCCACCAGCACCATCCACCCCTGCCGGGGTCCCCCCAGGACCCGGTTTCCCATCCCCGCCGCCGTCCGGAGCTCCCCGCTGTCCCGGAGCTGGCGCATGGCGATCCCGATCCGGGGATCCGGCGGAGGGGGAACCCTCCGGGCCTCCTCCTCCAGGGCCTCCGCCAGGAGCTCCGCCCACGCCTCCACCCCCACCGCCCCCCCCGCCTCCACCCACAGGGCATGGGGGGAGACGCACCCCCGTTGCTCGTAGGCGGAGACGGTCCGGGCGGCGGCCCGGGCCAGGGCCGGCCCCCCCTCCGGCGTGAGGGCGGAGCGGGTGAGGAGCCCCACGCTGATCCGGTGACCGTAGGCCACCAGCGGGACGCCGGGAGGGAGGCGGCTCCGGATCGCCGCCACCGTCTCCCAGCTCCCGTAGACCACCACCCGGTCGGCCCGGGCCAGGGCCGCCGCCTCCAGGGGATCGCCGGCGCCCCCCTCCCAGGGGACCACCGCCCCGGCCTGGGCCAGGGCCGGGGCCTCCTCGGCCACCGCCCGGGCCAGGAGCTCCGGAAGGACCCGGTCGCCCCGTCCCGGCTTCAGGAGGGTGGGGGCCCCCACCAGCAGCCCTCGGAGTAGGGCCGTGGCCCCGGTGCCGGGCACGTTCCCGGCTCCGATCTGGAGGAGGAGGCGGGGGGGGACGGCCCGGATCCGGTCCCCCCCGGCGTCGGGGCGGAATCCGTCCAGGACCCCGGGGTCGGGGAAATCCGAGACGAGGGCGGAGCGCAACCGGTGACGCGTCCAGTCCCGGGCCATGCCCCGCACCACCTCCCCTGCCGCCACCCCGGGAAGCCCGGCGTCGGCGGGAAGGCGCTCCACGGCCTCTCGGACCAGGGGGTCCCGGGCATCCTGGAAGCGCGCACCCGCCCTTCCCAGGGCTTGGAGGCGCCCCTCCACCCCCATCCCCTGGAGGGCGTCCCACCCCGGGCCCACCAGTCCGTCGAGGAGCCTCGTCCCCCGGAGTCTGGGTGACCCGTCCTCCCCTGGCCTCACGGGAAGCCCCCCGGCCGGGTGCTCCCTCCACCACCCCCGGCCGCCAGCCACCCCTCCATGCTCAGGGAGCACCCCCGCGGTTCCGATCCCGGGGTCCGCCCCAGGACCCGGAAGCCGTCCTCCACCGCCACGCCCAGGTCCTCGGTGAGGACCCAGGCCGCCGAGTGGAGGTTCGCCAGGTCCAGGTGGCAGAGGAGTCCCGGGGTTCCGGACTCCACCGGGGAGAGGTCCACCGCATCCAGGAGCCGGGTGCGGACCCAGGGCGCCCCCACCAGGCGCCGGGCCCCCGGGTCGGCGGGGCCTTCCTCCGCCAGGACGGGCTCGTAGAACTGGGAGAGGAGCTCCGTCATCCCGTACTCGTTGACGATGCGCTCCGGGGGAACGCCCAGGAGGCGGGAGGTCCCACGGTAGAGCTCCCCCCGGCCCACCTCCCGGCTCCGCCCCTTGAATCCCCCCGTCTCCATGACCCTGGAACCGGGCGGAAGGCGCACCCCCCGGGGGGCCGAGTCCATCCACTGGACCAGCCCGAAGGCGGTGGTGAGGACCAGGACGGGGACCCCATCCGCCACGGCCCGGTCCAGGGCCTCGGCCACCCGACTCCCCTCCAGGCGCCAATCCCCCTCCGCCAGGAACCCGCCGCCCCCGTCGTCCCAGCGCTCCGCGAGGATGCCGGCCATGTGGACCAGGGAGGAGTGGGGCTGGAGCTCGGGCCGGGGGAGGAAGGCCAGCACACGGATCCCCTGCCCCTCGGGAAGGAGGTGGGTCCGGGCCTGGGCCAGGAGGGCGGCATGGTAGAGGGAGAGGTGCAGGACCCGGTGCTCCCCCCGGAGCTCGGATCCCCCGGTGGTCCCCGAGGTCCGGAACACCGCCTGGGGCTCCGCCGCGCCGGCCACGGGCGGAAGTTCCTTGAAGGCCCGGGTGGGGACGGGGGGGAAGGCATGCCACCCCTCCGATCCGTGGGGATCCACTCCCCTCATTTCCAGCAGGCGGGCGTACACCGGGTTGGCCCGGGCCTGGTACCGGAGCACCGCCGAGGCCAGGGCGTCGAAGGCGTCGCCGGTGGGACCGGGCTCCACGCCCTCCATCCAGCGCAGGAGCCGATGGCGGAGCCGCCGGCCCTCCTCCTCCACGTCCGGCGCCCCACGGCCCTCCGGGCCGGTCACGACGAGGAGCGCCGGACCCGACCCGGCTCGAGGCCGCCTGCCTCGAGGATCTTGGCCTGGAGTCTCCGACCCTCCTCCTCCGAGAACTCCAGCAGGCGGGAGAGCCCCTCCTCCGCCTCCCGATAGCGCTCGCCGGGGAAGTCCCCGCCCTCGGCGTGTCGGATGGCGCCGGCCAGGGCCTCCAGCTCCCTCCGGCTCTTCTCCAGGGCACGGGCCAGGCGGTTCAGGGCCTTGCGGGCTTCCGATTCGACGCGGGACATCCCTCTACCTTCCGGGTGTGGTGGGCAGGACCGGAACTCCACGATGATGGAGAACCCTCGCCGGAGCAATGGCTTCCCGGGCCTCCCCCCGTCCCCGGGGGAGGGCCCTCACAGGATGCCCAGCGCGGTGAGGAGGGCCCGCCCCCCCAGCACCACTGTCACCAGAAGCACCGCCGCCCCCAGGAGGTTCGAGAGGACCCCGTTCCCCTCCTCCCCCATCCAGCGGCGGTCGTTCACCGCCAGGAGGAGGAACGCGGCGATGCAGGGAAGGAGCATCCCGTTGGCCGCCTGTGCGAAGAGGATGGCCTCCACGGGCCGGATCCCCGTCGCCGCAAAGAGCGCCCCCACCACCAGGACCCCTCCCCACACCAGGCGGAAGCGGGGCGCCCGCAGGTCTCCCTCCCACCCCAGCGCCCCGGCGGTGGCGTAGGCGGCCGCCAGGGGTGCGGTGATGGACGAGGTCATCCCGGCGGCAAAGAACCCCAGGGCGAAGAACACCCCTGCCCACCGCCCCAGGAGGGGCTCGAGCTGCGGTGCCATATCCGCGGCCCCCGCCACCTCCGCCCCGGTGCCGTGGATGGTCCCCGCCGCCGTGACCACGATGGCCATGCTCACCGCTCCCCCCACCAGGATGGAGATCCCCAGGTCCCGCCGGGCCGCCCCCAGCCCCTCGGGCCCCCGGAATCGCTCCCGGACGGTGGAGGCATGGAGGAAGAGGTTGTACGGCACCACCGTGGTTC
>JBJHCB010000136.1:0-6919 GCA_050485805.1 Gemmatimonadota bacterium
GACGGGGAGACGGCCTGCTTCCTGGCCGACGTCTGTCCCACCGCAGCCCACATCCCCCTCCCCTGGATCATGGGGTACGACCTGCAGCCCCTGGTGACCCTGGAGTCGAAGCGGAGGCTGTGGGAGCGGGCGGCCCGGGAGGACTGGCTCCTGGTCTTCGAGCACGATGCCCGCACACCCTGGGGCCGCCTGGACGCCGAGGGGCGGGGCGTTCGGCCGGAGGCGTAGGCCGGGGCGCGCCCCCTCTCCCGGCTTTCCCCCGGGGCCCCCCCCGCCCGGTCCGGGGGCCCCGGTCCAGGCCCCCTCCCACCGGGGAGGAGCGGAAGGTGACCTCTCCCGGGATTCCTTCTATCTTTTTCCGGCTGGCCTGGCGCCGTTCGCGGCGGGGTCCGCGCCGCGGCTTCGCCGGGAACCGGACCGGGGGTGTTCGGCCGGGGGTCTTCCCCTCCGCTCCGGCCCTCCGCTCCGGAGCCCCCTCCAGGGTCTCCGGCGGGGGTCCCCCGCCCCACCCGGCTTCCATCCTTCATCCCAGATCCAGAAGGTCCGTCCATGAGCGACCCCACCCGCACGCCCGTCATCGTCAGCGGCGCACGCACGCCCATCGGCCGCTTCCTCGGGGGGCTCAGCCCCCTCTCCGCTCCCGACCTGGGGGCCCTGGCGGTGAAGGCCGCGGTGGAACGGGCCGGGATCGATCCCGAGGCCCTGGACGAGGTCATCCTGGGGAACGTGGTGCAGGGGGGAGGTGGCCAGGCGCCGGCCCGCCAGGCCGCCATGGGCGCCGGCCTCCCCGCCACCCTCCCGGCCGTGACCGTGAACAAGGTCTGCGGCTCCGGGCTGAAGGCGGTGATGCTGGCGGCCCAGGCCATCCGGGCCGGCGACATCCAGGCGGCGGTGGCGGGTGGCTTCGAATCCATGTCCAACGTGCCCTTCTATCTCCGTGGCCTCCGGGGCGGTGTGAAGTTCGGGGACCAGAAGCTCCAGGACGGCCTCATCCACGACGGGCTCTGGTGCGCCTTCGGTCACTGCCACATGGGCGGGCACGCCGAGTACACGGCCCAGAAGGCCGCCATCTCCCGGGAGGAGGCCGACGCCTTCTCCCTGGCCTCCCATCAGAAGGCAGTGGCCGCCATCGAGGCGGGGAAGTTCGCCCGGGAGATCGTCCCGGTGGAGATCGCGGGCCGGAAGGGCACCACCGTGGTGGACACCGACGAGGGCCCCCGGAAGGACACCTCCCTGGAGGCTCTGGGCCGGCTCCGGCCCGCCTTCCCCAACGACGCCCCCAAGGACATCGAGGAGCTGGTGGTGACGGCGGGGAACGCCCCCGGGCTGAACGACGGCGGGGCGGCCCTGGTGGTCACCTCCCAGGCCTTCGCCCAGGCCCACGGCCTGGCCATCCAGGCCCGGATCTCGGGATACGCTTCGGGGGGAACCGAGCCCCGGGACCTCTTCTTCGCCCCCGTCGTGGCGGTCCGGAACCTCATGGGGAAGACCGGGGCCTCCGTGGACGACTACGACCTCATCGAGGTGAACGAGGCGTTCGCGGTGCAGGCCCTGGCCGACATGAAGGAGCTGGGGATGGACCCGGACCGAGTCAACGTCCACGGAGGCGCCGTGGCCCTGGGACACCCCATCGGCTGCTCCGGCGCCCGGGTCCTGGTGACCCTCCTCCACGCCCTGGAGGATCGGGGGGGGCGGACCGGGCTGGCCACCCTCTGCCTCGGCGGCGGGAACGCCGTGGCCCTCTCGGTGGAGCGGATGTGATCCTGGCCCCCTCCGCGCGGGGACGCCTCCGATAGAACACTCCCCTCCTGCGTGGCTCCGGGCGCCCCTGGGTGACCGGAGCCGCGTCGCTGGAGGGGGAAGCGGCTTCGGGCCGGCACCGGGCCGGGCCTCCTGACGAACGACGAACGGGAAGGACGACGCGACATGGCGAAGGAGATCAGGCGGGTGGCGGTGATCGGGAGCGGAACCATGGGCAACGGCATCGCCCATGTCTGCGCCCAGAGCGGACTGGAGGTGGCCCTGGTGGACCTGGAGCCCTCCTTCCTGGACCGGGCACTGGCCACCATCGGGAAGAACATGGACCGGCAGGTGAACAAGGGCGCCCTCTCCGAGGAGGAGAAGACCTCGGCGATGGGGCGCATCCGCGCCGTCACCGACCGGGCCGCGGGGGTGGGAGACGCCGACCTGGTGGTGGAGGCCATCCCGGAGCGGGCCGAACTCAAGTACGAGCTCTTCGGGGAGCTGGACCGCCTCACCCCCGAGACGACCATCCTGGCCTCCAACACCTCCTCCATCTCCATCACCGAGATCGCCGCCCGGACGAGCCGGCCGGAAAAGGTCATCGGGATGCACTTCATGAACCCGGTCCCGGTGATGCAGCTCGTGGAGGTGATCCGGGGGCTCGCCACCGACGACGCCACCACGGAAACCGTCATGGAGCTTTCCCGCGCCCTGGGGAAGACGCCGGTGGAGGTGAACGACTTCCCCGGCTTCGTCTCCAACCGGGTCCTCATGCCCATGATCAACGAGGCCGTCTTCGCCCTCATGGAGGGGGTGGCGGAGCCGGAGGCCATCGACACGGTGATGAAGCTGGGGATGAACCATCCCATGGGCCCCCTGGCCCTGGCCGACCTCATCGGGCTGGACACCTGCCTGAACATCCTGGAGGTCCTCCACCGGGAGCTGGGTGACGACCGGTACCGGCCCTCCCCCCTCCTCCGCAAGTACGTCGCCGCCGGCTGGCTGGGCCGCAAGTCGGGCCGCGGCTTCCACGACTATCGGGGCTGATCCATGGCCATGACCGCAGAGCAGCTGGAGATCCGGGCCATGGCCCGGGAGTTCGCCGCCGGGGAGATCCGGCCCCACGTGGAGGCCTGGGACGCCGGGAGGGCGCTCCCCGACGAGATCTTCGGGAAGCTGGCGGAGCTGGGGTTCCTGGGCCTCCGGGCCCCGGAGTCCGCCGGTGGGCTGGAGCTGGACCTGGTCACCGCCCTCCTGGCGGTGGAGGCCCTCTCCTGGGGAGACGCCTCGGTGGGGCTCACGGCGGCCATCCACAACGGCCCGGTGACCCGGGCGCTGGTGGCCTTCGGCACCCCGGACCAGCAGGGGGCCTGGCTTCCCCGGCTGGCCTCCGGCGAGGCCATCGGGGCCTTCGCCCTCTCCGAGGAGGACGCCGGAAGTGACCCCTCGGCCCTGGCCTGCGCGGCCCGGCCTTCGGGGGGGGGATGGACCCTTTCCGGAGAGAAGCGGTGGGTGACCAACGGGGACCGGGCCGGCCTCCTCCTGGTCTTCGCCCGGACGGGTGAGGGTCGGGAAGGGATCTCCGCCTTCCTGGTGGACCGGTCCCTCCCGGGGATCGAGGGGACGGGGCGGGAGCGGACCCTGGGCCTCGCGGCCTCGGAGAGCGCCACCCTGCGGTTCACCGACGTGGAGCTCCCCCCGGAGGCCCTCCTGGGGGCGGAAGGGAAGGGGTGGGAGGTGGCCCGGGACGCCCTGGTGGTGGGTCGCCTCATGGTGGCGGCCCAGTCCCTGGGGGTGGCCGAGGCCGCCTTCGAGCACGCCCTCCGGTACGCCGGGGAGCGGGAGCAGTTCGGCACACCCCTGACGGGCTTTGGAGCGATCCAGGAGAAGCTGGCGGGGATGGGGCAGCGCATCGCCCAGAGCCGGGCCCTCCTCCGGGAGGTGGCGGAGGAGGTGGAGTCGGGAGAGCCCGCCCCGGGCGGAACGGTGCCCCGCTCCCTCCCCGCCCGGGCCGCGCTGGCCAAGGTGTCGGCCAGCGAGAGCGCCATGTGGGTGTCGGACGAAGCGGTACAGATCTTCGGCGGATACGGCTACATGCGGGACTATCCGGTGGAGAAGCTCATGCGGGATGCCAAGGGCACCGAGATCTACGAGGGCACCAATGAGGTCCTCCGCTGGCTCGTGGCCCGGGATGCCATCCGGGAGGCCGACGTCCGGTGAGGATGTCGCCCCCGTGTTCCACATAGATCGATGACCCGAGCTGGAGGGGTGCACCCATGAAGATCTTCGACGTGCTGGCCGAGCAGGGGCACGAGCAACTCGTGTTCTGGTCCGAGCCGGAGCTGGGCTACCGGGGGATCATCGCCATCCACGACACCACCCTGGGGCCCGCCCTGGGAGGGACCCGGTTCTGGAACTACGCCTCCGACGAGGAGGCGGTGGTGGATGTCCTCCGGCTGGCGCAGGGTATGACCTACAAGGCGGCCATCGCGGGGGTGAACCTGGGGGGCGGGAAGTCGGTGATCATGGGCGACAATCGTGCCCGCGACCGGGAGATGATCTTCCGGGCCCACGGCCGGGCCGTGGAATCCCTGGGAGGGCGCTACATCACCGCCGAGGACGTGGGGACCTCGGTGGACGACATGGAGTTCGTGCGGATGGAGACCAACTCCGTGGTGGGGATCCACGGGGGATCGGGGGACCCGTCCCCCGTCACCGCATACGGGACCTACCAGGGGATCCGGGCCTCCGCGGAGCGGGTCTACGGGGACCCGAGCCTGGAGGGCCGGCACGTCACCGTCCAGGGGCTGGGCCACGTGGGATACCACCTCTGCGGGTTCCTCTCCGACGAGGGCGCCCGCCTCACCGTGACGGACATCGATGAGGGGCGGATCGCCCGGGTGCGCGACGATTTCGGCGCGCAGGTGGTGGCTCCCGACGACATCTATTCCCTGGATGCGGACATCTTCTCGCCCTGCGCCCTGGGGTCGGTGGTGAACGACGAGACCCTGAAGGTGCTGAAGGTGGACATCGTGGCCGGGGCCGCCAACAACCAGTTGGCCGAGCCCCGCCACGGCCAGGAACTCCACGCCCGGAAGATCCTCTACGCTCCCGACTACGTCATCAACGCCGGCGGCCTCATCAACGTCTACGGGGAGCTCAACGAGTGGGGGGCCGAGCGGAGCAAGCGGAAGGCGGGGGAGATCTTCGGGACCCTGCTCCGGATCTTCGAGCTGGCCGATGCCGAGGGAGTCCCCACCGCCGTGGCCGCCGACCGTGTGGCCCGGGATCGGGTCCTCCAGGCGCGCCACCTCCACCGGAGCTGGGTCTGAACATGTCGACCCCCTATCCCCACCTCCGGGCCGCCGACCCCGCCGTGGCCGACGCGGTCCGGGCCGAGGGTCTGCGGCAGGCCGAGGGGCTCGAGCTCATCGCCTCCGAGAACTTCGTGTCCCGGGCCGTCCTGGAGGCGGTGGGCACGGTCCTCACCAACAAGTACGCGGAGGGCCTTCCCGGGAAGCGGTACTACGGGGGGTGCGCCGTCGTGGACCAGGTGGAGGAACTGGCCCGGGAACGGGCGAAGCTCCTCTTCCAGGCGGATCACGTCAACGTCCAGCCCCACTCGGGGGCCCAGGCGAACATGGCCGTCTACCTGGCCTTCCTGAAGCCCGGGGACCGGATCCTGGGGATGGACCTGAACCACGGCGGGCATCTCACCCACGGCTCCCCGGTGAATGCGTCGGGGATCCTCTACCAGGTCTCCGCCTACGGGGTCCGGGAGTCCGACGGGCGGATCGACTACGACCGGCTCCGGGACCAGGCGAAGCGCGAACGCCCCCGGATGATCGTGGCGGGGGCCAGCGCCTACCCCAGGATCCTGGACTTCGAGGCCTTTGGCCAGATCGCCCGGGAAGTGGAGGCCCTCCTCCTGGTGGACATGGCCCACATCGCGGGGCTGGTGGCGGCGGGGGTGCACCCCAGCCCCGTCCCCCACGCCGACGTGGTCACCACCACCACCCACAAGACGCTCCGGGGCCCCCGGGGGGGGATCATCCTCTCCTCGGAATCCCATGCCAGGGCGGTGGACAAGGCGGTCTTCCCAGGGACCCAGGGAGGCCCCCTCATGCACGTCATCGCAGGGAAGGCGGTGGCCTTCCAGGAGGCCCTCCAGCCTTCGTTCGCCGACTACGCCCGGCAGGTGGTGGCCAACGCCCGGGCCCTGGGGGATCGCCTCATGGAGCGGGGGTTCCAGCTGGTCTCGGGGGGGACGGACAACCATCTCCTCCTGGTGGACCTCCGGGACCGGGGGGAACTCACCGGGAAGGAGGCCGAGCACGTCCTGGAGGAGGCGGGGATCACCACGAACAAGAACACCGTGCCCGGGGAGCCCCGATCCCCCTTCGTCACCTCCGGGCTCCGCATCGGGACCCCCGCCCTCACCACCCGGGGGATGGGCGAGGAGCAGATGCGGCAGGTCGGCGACTGGATCGCCGACGTGCTGGAAGCCCCGGGGGACGGGACGGTCCGCCAACGGGTCCGGGACGAGGTCCGGGAGTTGTGCCGACGCTATCCCCTCTACGGAGAACTCACCGGGGGGTGAGCGGGGGGGCGTCGGTCCACGGGAGGGCTCCCGGACTGGCGTGGCCCCGTCCACCCCTGCAGATTGGCCCGCATGACCCACGTCCAGTTCGCCGACGAGATCATGGATCGCCTCCGGGAGCGCAATCCGCGCTTCCACGGACAGGCGTATCTCTTTCTCCTCTCCGCCCTCCACCACGTCCTCCAGTCCCTGGAGCATCCCCGCCACATCACCGGGATGGAGCTGGCCGAAGGGGTGCGGGATCTGGCCATGCGCCAGTTCGGCCCCCTGGCCCGGACGGTCCTGGAGCACTGGGGGGTGCATTCCACCGACGACATGGGAGAGATCGTCTTCGCCCTGGTGGACGCCGGGGTGCTGGTGAAGGAGGATTCGGATCGGCTGGAGGACTTCCAGCGGCTCTTCGACTTCGAGGAGGAGTTCGAGCGGAACTATCCCTGGACCGCCGGGGATGAATAGGGACGCCCCGGCATCGGGAGCCGGGGCGCGGGTGGGGTTCCTCGCTGACGGGAGGGGTAGAGAATGGAGGATGAGCTTCGGTTCCCCCGCTGCCAGAAGTGCGACGCCGGTCTCCTGATC
>JBJHCB010000137.1:0-6853 GCA_050485805.1 Gemmatimonadota bacterium
TCCGTGGCTCTCCCTCCCCATGAAGTACCCCACCGGCACCCGGATCACCGGGAAGGTGCGGAACCTCACCTCCTTCGGGGCCTTCGTGGAGATCGAGCCCGGGATCGACGGGCTGGTCCACGTCTCCGACATGTCCTGGACCCGGAGGGTGGAGCACCCCTCCGAGGTGGTGCAGAAGGGGCAGGACCTGGACGTCATGGTCCTGGACATCGACGCCGAGAACAAGCGGATCTCCCTGGGGATCAAGCAGCTGCAGGACGATCCCTGGCCCGCCATCTCCGTCCGCTTCGCCCCCGGGGTGGAGACCGAGGGCACCGTGGCCCGGGTGCAGGACAAGGGCGTGGTGATGGATCTGGGCGACGACATCGAGGGCTTCGTCCCGGCGTCCCACGCCTCGGTGGAGAATGCCGAGCGACTGGAGGAGTACTTCGAGGCCGGGGACACGGTGGACCTGAAGGTCCTGGAGTCCGACGCCGGGAATCGCCGGATCGTCCTGGAGGTCATCACCGCTCCGGAGCGGAAGCCGGCGCGTCCCGTGGAGGAGGCTCCGGAGGCCGGGGAAGCCGGCGAGGAGGGTCCCTCCGCCGATGCGACCACCGACGAGGCGGCCACCGACGAGACGACCACCGACGATGGTCCCTCCGGCGAAGCGGCGGAGGAGGGGGGGGATCCGGCCTCCGAGGAGCCGGCCGACGCTGAGGTCCCGACGCCGGAGGCGTGATTTCCGGGGGGAGGGGAACCGGCATGGAGGCGGTGGGTCCGAATCGAGCCCGCCCGGGCAGGATGGCCGGGATCTGGGTCGTTCTACCCTCCCTCCTCCTGTCCGGCGGCTGCACCCTGGTGGGCACCGCCCCCCCGCCCCCTCCCCCGCCCGAGACGGTGGATGCCGTGGCCCTGGAGGGGGAGGTCCCCGACGCGGCGGCCGAGGCCCAGGTGGCCCGCCTTCTGGCGGAGGGCTCGGAGCGCCTGGCAGCGGGGGATCCGGGGACGGCGCGGGCCCGGGCCGTGGAGGTGGAGTCCCGGTTCCCCACCACGCGGGGCTCCTCCCGGGCCCTTCTCCTCCGCGCCGACGCGGCCCTGGCCCTGGATGAGCCCGGGGAGGCCCTGGAGGCGGCAGAGCGCTACCTCGCGCTGGCGCCCACCGGCGATTCCCAGATCCCCCTGGCCCGGCTGGTGGCGGCGGAGGCCCGCTTCGACGGCGGGTTGGGGGGTGGGGTGGAAGCCCTCTTCCGGGTCTCCGAAGCCGCGGATGGTGCGGTGCAGGAGCGCGCCCTCCGGAGGGCCAGGGCGGTGGCGGGGGACCTGGAGGACCCGAGCCTTCGGGACCTGGTGGCCGAAGCGCCCACCCACGGGTGGCTCCTCCCCGTCTTCCAGGTGGAGTTGGCCTCCCGTAGGGCCCTGGTGGGGGACCAGGCCGTGGGGCGGGAGCTGGCGGAACGTGCCCTCGCCCTGGCCCCGGCGGAGACCGAGGCGGAACGGGCGCGGGCGGTCCTCGGGGGAGAGGTGGTGGCGACCGGCGCCGTCTCCGGCACCCTGGGTACCCTCCTCTCCCCCTCCGGGCCCCCGACACTCCGGCAGCTCTCCGAGCAGCTCCGGGACGGGGTGGAGGTGGCGCTCCTGGCCCCGGAGTTCCGGGGTGGCGTGCGTCTCCTGGGGGAGGACGACGGGGGTTCGCCGGGGCAGGCCTCCGGAGCCCTCGGGCGACTGGAGGGGAATTCCCCGCTGGGGATCGTGGGTCCCCTCACGGAACCGGCCATGGAGTCGGCCCTCCGGGGCCGGAGCCGGGACCTTCCGGTGATCTCCCCCACCGCTCCCCTCCTCCGTACGGACTTCCGGGGGGCCTATTCCCTGGCCGGACCGGATCCCGAGGCCCCTCGGGCCCTGGCCCGACTGGCCCTGGACCAGGGGGTCCGGGAGGCCGTCCTGCTCCACCCCCGGGACCCCACCGAGGAACAGGAGGCCCAGTGGTTCCGACAGGCCTTCCAGGACGGAGGAGGGCGGGTGACGGGGACGGTGACCTACGTCCCTGGGACCACCTCCCTGGCCCAGCCCATGCGCGAGGTGCTGGCCCTCCGCCCGCGGGCCCTGGTCCTCCTCCTCCCCCCCGAGGATGTGGAGATCGTGGCCCCTCAGGTGGCCTTCTTCGGCGTGGACGACCTGGAGGGCCTCCTCCTCCTGGGGAGCCCCGCCTTCTCCTCGGAGGGGGTCCTTTCGTCGGTTCCCACCCGTCACACCGAGGGCGTGCTCTCCGTGGCCCCCCACGTGGGCGAGGGCTACGGGCCCCTCTGGGAGTCGTTCGTGGGCGCGTACGAGGAGCACTTCCGCCGGACGCTCCGGAGTCCCATCCCCGCCCTGGGCTACGATGCGGCCCGCCTCCTCCTGGAGGGGGCTCGACTGGGCGGGGGGAGTGCTCCGGAAGACGTCCTCACCGGGCTCACCCGGATCCAGGACTTCCAGGGGGCCACCGGGACCTTCTCCGTCCGGGACGGGCGCCTGGTGCGTCGGTACGTCCCCGTGCGCATCGAGAATCGCACCCGGGTGCCCCTGGACCGTTGAGCCCCCACCGGCCTCCGGCCGAGCCGGAGGGCAATCCCCTTCCGCCGAACCCCCGCAAGGAGAACGAGGGACCTCCATGTCCATGGAAGACCGCCTGAACGACCTGATGCGCCTCCGGGAAGAGGCCCGGTTGGGAGGAGGGGAGGCCCGGCTTAAGGCCCAGCACGAACGGGGGAAGCTCTCGGCCCGGGAGCGGATCGCCCTCCTCCTGGACGAGGACTCCTTCGTGGAGCTGGACCGTTTCGTCACCCACCGCTCCACGGACTTCGGCCTGGAGGAGCAGAAGATCCTGGGGGACGGCGTGGTGACGGGGTACGGGACGGTCCATGGACGGCTGGTCTACGTCTTCTCCCAGGACTTCACCGTCTTCGGCGGGTCCCTCTCGGGCGCCCATGCCGAGAAGATCGTGAAGATCCAGGAGCTGGCCATGAAGAACGGGGCTCCCATCATCGGTCTGAACGACTCGGGGGGCGCCCGGATCCAGGAGGGCGTGGTCTCGCTGGGGGGCTATGCCGACATCTTCCTCCGGAACACCCTGGCCTCGGGCGTCGTCCCCCAGATCTCGGTGATCCTGGGGCCCTGCGCCGGGGGAGCCGTCTACTCGCCCGCCATCACCGACTTCGTGTTCATGGTCCGGGGAACGAGCTACATGTTCGTCACCGGGCCCAACGTGGTGAGGACGGTGACCCACGAGGACATCGACATGGAGGGGCTCGGGGGCGCCGACGTGCACGCCTCCAGATCCGGAGTGGCCCACTTCGCCCACGACTCCGAGCCGGAGGCCCTGGAGGCGGTCCGGGAGCTCCTCCAGTACCTTCCCCAGAACAACACGGAGATGCCGCCGGCCGGGGCGGGGGAGGCCCCCCCCGAGGGCTCTGCGGAGCGCCTCCTCGCCCTGGTCCCCGACAACCCGAACAAGCCCTACGACATGGCGGAAGTGATCCGCTGCATCGTGGATGGCGGACACTTCCAGGAGGTCCACCGACAGTTCGGGGGGAACCTGCTGGTGGGCTTTGCCCGTCTGGGGGGGCACGCGGTGGGGGTGGTGGCGAACCAACCCGCCGTTCTGGCCGGCGTGCTGGACATCGACGCGTCGGTGAAGGGGGCCCGTTTCGTCCGGTTCTGTGACGCCTTCAATGTCCCCCTGGTGGTGTTCGAGGACGTGCCCGGGTTCCTCCCGGGCGTGGCCCAGGAGCACGGGGGGATCATCCGGGAGGGGGCGAAGCTCCTCTTCGCCTTCGCCGAGGCCACGGTCCCCAAGGTGACGGTGATCACCCGGAAGGCCTACGGTGGGGCCTACGACGTGATGAACTCCAAGCACATCCGAGGCGACCTGAACCTGGCATGGCCCACCGCGGAGATCGCCGTGATGGGCCCCAAGGGTGCGGTGGAGATCCTCTTCCGCAAGGAGATCGCCCAGGCCGAGGACCCGGAAGCCGCCACCGAGGCGAAGATCCAGGAGTACCGGGAGATGTTCGCCCATCCCTACATCGCCGCCTCCCGGGGGTACCTGGACGACGTCATCGACCCCCGGGAGACCCGGGACCGCCTGGTGTCCGCACTGGACATGCTCCGGAACAAGCGGGACCGGAACCCCCCGAGCAAGCACGGCAACATCCCTCTCTGAGGGAGCCGGGCCGGGGAGGACCGCCGGCTCGGGTGGCACCGGGGCCTCCGGGGACCCGGGTCCGGCCTGGGGGGTTCTCCCCTCCATGCGTCACTGCCTCTACTGCGACGAGGAGCTGGGGGAGGGGATCCCCGAGGCCCCGGCCCCCGGTCGCCGACACGCCTACGATCCGTGGAGGGGCCGGCTCTGGGAGATCTGTCCCGGCTGCCGACGCTGGAATCCCGTCCCCATGGCCCTCCGGTGGGAGACGCTGGAGGGGTGGGAACGGGCGGTACGGGACCGGGGACGCACCCTCCTGGAGGGGGAGCACCTCACCCTGGTGGGGGTGGACGACGGTCAGGTGGTCCGGGTGGGAAGCCCCTCCATGCTGGAGTGGGGAGGGTGGCGGTATGGGGAGCGCCTCCCCCTCCTCCCGGAGCGACGTCCCGGATTCCTCCGCCGGATCCTGGGGGGCCTCCCCCCCCCGCCCCTGGAGGGGTACGACCCCTACGGCCTGGGGGGACCCATGGGGGGAGTGGCCGGGACCGGGGGACCGTCCCACTGGCTGGGGTCCCCCTTCCTGGAGCGGGCGCATCCCCTCACCCTCCTCTTCACCTCCGTTCCCCTGGCGCCGTCCTGCCCTTCCTGCGGGATTCCCATCCCCTTGCATCCCTGGGACTTCCACGCCCTGACCTTCACCGATGCATCAGGGTTGGATGGGGTGGGGCTCCGGGTGCCCTGTGCCCACTGCGCCTCCGACGTGGTGATCCCCCTGGACGAGGCTCGCCCCACCCTTCGTCTGGGGCTGGGGGTGGTGGATCCCGACGGAGAGTCCCGACAGGTGGGGGAGGCGGCAGGGGAAGCCCTGGACCGGGTGGGGGGCGGGGCGCCCCTCCTGGCCGGCCTGGGCCGACTGGGCGTGCCCCTGGGGGACCTGGATCGCCTGGAACGGGTGGCCCTCCGGATCGCCCTGGACGAACGGGCGGAGACCGAGGCCCTGGAAGCGGAGTGGAGGGAGGCGGAGGAGATCGCGGCCATCATGGACGGCGAGCTCACCCGCGTGGAGGGGTTCCAGGCCTTCCGGGAGCGGATCCTCGGGGAGGGAAGGGGGTGACGCCCTCCCGGGTCCGGCCCTAGTTTCAAGGGCTGTCCCGACCCTCCAACCGGGGCCCCGGGGGCACCGGGCCACCGGGCCACCGGGCCCAACCGACCCCCTGGAGCCGTCCGAATCCGTCCGGGAACCGCCGGAGAACCCCATGCACTCCGTCCTCATCGCCAACCGCGGCGAGATCGCCGTCCGCATCATCCGAGCCTGCCGGGAGCTGGGTCTCCGCTCCGTGGCGGTCTACTCCGAAGCGGACCGGGGCGCCCCCCACGTCCTCCTGGCCGACGAGGCCTACCTGGTGGGACCGGCCCCCTCCGCCGAGAGCTACCTACGGGCGGACCGGCTGGTGGAGGTGGCCCGGCGGGCCGGAGCCGACGCGGTCCACCCCGGCTACGGGTTCCTGGCGGAGCGGGCCCCCTTCGCCCGGGCCGTTCGGGAGGCGGGGCTCGTCTTCGTGGGTCCGGCCCCGGAGACCATCGACGCCATGGGGGACAAGACGGAGGCCCGGCGCCGCATGGCCGCGGCCGGGGTTCCCATCGTTCCCGGGATCACCGAGCCCCTGGCGGACGCCGCCGAGGCGGAGGCGGTGGCGGCGGAGATGGGCTATCCCGTCCTCCTCAAGGCCTCGGCCGGGTGGGGCGGGAAGGGGATGCGGGTGGTGGAGGGCCCGGACGGGATCCGTCGGGCTTTCGAGGCGGCCGCCCGGGAGGCGGAGGCGGCCTTCGGAGACGGGGCCGTCTACGTGGAGAAGTACCTGGAGCGCCCCCGTCACATCGAGATCCAGCTCCTGGGAGACCGTCACGGAAACGTGGTGCACCTGGGGGAGCGGGAGTGCTCCATCCAGCGCCGGCACCAGAAGCTGGTGGAGGAAGCCCCCTCCCCCGTGCTGGATGCGGCCACCCGGGCCGCCATGGGCGAGGCTGCGGTCCGGGCGGCCCGGGCCGTGGACTACGAAGGGGCGGGGACGGTGGAGTTCCTCTGGCAGGACGGTGCGTTCTTCTTCCTGGAGATGAACACCCGGATCCAGGTGGAGCATCCCGTCACCGAGCTCATCACCGGGATCGACCTGGTCCAGTGGCAGCTCCGTGTGGCGGCCGGGGAGGCCCTTCCCTGGACGCAGGAGGACATCGCCTTCCTGGGCCACGCCATCGAGTGCCGCATCACCTCGGAGGACCCCGACGAGGGCTTCCTCCCCTCCACCGGTCGGATCCGCCACCTGGAGCTCCCCGGCGGCCCCGGGGTCCGGTGGGACGGGGGAATCGCCCAGGGGGGGGAGGTGGGGCTCCATTACGATCCCCTCCTGGGGAAGCTCATCGTCCACGCTCCCTCCCGGGAGGAGGCGATCCGGCGCATGGCCCGGGCCCTGGACGAGTTCGTCCTCGAGGGAGTGGAGAGCTCTGCCGCGTTCCACCGCCGGGTCATGGCCGAACCCGAATTCCGATCCGGGAATTTCTCCATCCGGTACCTGGAGGAACATCCGGAACTCACCGGGGGGGAGGGCGGAGGGGAGGAGGGGGCCCGCCGTGCCGCCGCCCTGGCGGCGGCCCTGCTGGAGGAGGAGCACCGGCGGACGCTGAGGCCGGCCC
>JBJHCB010000138.1:0-6849 GCA_050485805.1 Gemmatimonadota bacterium
GACCATCCCCCGGAGGAGGCCCTCCTCCACCACGGGGATATGCCGGATCCGGTTCCGGGTCATGATCTCCATGAGCCAGGCCACGTCGTCCTCGGGACCGGCCACCAGAAGCTCCCGCGTCATCTCTTCCCCCACCGTCCTCCGGCCCAGGAGGTCGGGATCCCGGTCCACCGCCCGCAGGATGTCCCGTTCGGTGAGGATGCCGAGGATCCCCTCGGGATCCGTGCCCTCGGTGACCATGAGGGATCCGATCCCCCTGTTGACCAGGAGACGGAGGGCCTCGGCCAGGGTTCGGCCGGGATCGATGGTCACCACGTCGTGACCCTTCCGGCGCAGGATCTCCGAGATCTTCATGGGGCACCTCCAGGGCAGACCCGGACCTCCGGATGCGGAGGCCCGTACCCGGAGAGATGGGGGCGGGAACGAAGGGGGCGGCGGGTTGGGGCCCCGGTTCCAATATCGGGGAATGGGGGGTGCGGAGCCAGGAGTTTCCCCCCGGGAGGGCCTACGCCCCGCGGCCGTCACTCCCCGAAGAGATGCCCCGCCACCTCCTCCAGGCTCTCCACCCCCTCCACGTCCCGGGGGAGGAGGGGGACCCGGACCCGGGGGAGATCGCCGAACTCCCCGTCGATGCGGGCCAGGTACTCCGCCTCCTGCCCTCGACGGCTCTCCAGGAACGCCCCCAGGGGCTCGTCGGGAAGGACCCGGTTCACCACCATCCCCGCCACCGGTACCCGATGGGCCCTCAGGACCTCCAGGGCCTTCCGGCTCTCCAGGATGGGTAATTTCTCGGGGACCAGCACCAGGAGGAAGGCGGTGGCCTCGCGGTCCAGGAGGATGCGACGGGCCCGGGAGAACCGGCGCCTCCGTTCCAGCAGCACCTCCCGGATCCGGCGGTTCCGGAGGTCCTCCGGCGCCTCGTCCACCTCGTCGAACCAGGAGAGCTCGTCCCCCTTCCCGGAGGCATCCCTCCCGGCGGACCCGGCCGTCCCGGTGCCCCCCTCCGGACGCCCTCCCGCCGAGCGCCCCTCCGCCTTCCCCCCTGTGAGGCGCTTCAGGGCATCCCCCAGGGAGTCGGAGCGCTTCCGGCTCTTCAGGAGTCCCTCGGTCCACGCCGCCATGATCTCCGGGAGGGCCAGGAGTCGGAGGGTGTGTCCCGTGGGAGCGGTGTCGAAGAGGACCCGGTCGTAGCGGCTGGACGCCTCTCCCATGAGCTCCGCCACCCGATCCATGAGGGCCGCCTCCGCCGCACCCGGGGAGTGGCGGGTGAGCTCCATCTGCCGCTGGATCTCTCCGTACATGGCCGGCTGCACGAAGGTGCGCATGGTCTCCGTCACCCGATCCAGGTACCGGTCCACCTCCCGCTCGGGATCCACCTCCATGGCCGTGAGGTTGGGACGGAGCTCCACCTCCCGGTCCCCGATCCGCCGGTCGAAGAGGTCCCCGAGGGAATGGGCGGGGTCGGTGGAGACCAGGAGGACCCGCTCCCCCGCGGTAGCCATCCCCAGGGCCAGTGCGGCGGTGGTGGTGGTCTTTCCCACCCCTCCCTTGCCTCCCACGAAGAGGATGCGGCGATCCTGGATGGGGAGGCGGGGCTGGGGCATGGGAGATCCGAGAGTGGGCTGGGCGGACCCGGTGGCGGCGGACCGGCGGCGGGGACGAGGGTCGGGATTCTCACCGATGCGACGCTCCCCTGTCAACGACCCTGCGCAATTTCCGGGGGGGGACACGCATCGGAACCCTGAGCACCTGACGGCCTGGCGAACGCTTCGACCGGGTCCTGGCCAATGCCCCTTCTCGTTGAGGCGCTCGGGCAGAACTGGGTTACGAACCGCAAAAGACGACGACCCCTTCGGTCCGGCAATCCTCGGTCAACCACCGGGATTCCACTTGGTTCTCGCCCTCTTGGAGCACCTGGTCGCGCCGCTGAAGGAATCTGGGACTCTCGGGGGGGTGGTCCTCCAGGGGGTCCTGTACCAAGGGGGGGCGGAGCGGTGCGCGACGGAAGGTCCACTGGAAGTGGCCTACCGCCCCGGTCTGCCGTAGCCGCTCCGGTGGCCGGGTTCACCATCCACCGGAGCCGTCCGCCCCGGCTCCCCACGGCCCAGAGACCCCGTGGCGTGGCTTCTTACACACCTCCTGGTCCTGCCCTTAGAGCCACCTCCAAGCGGACCAGCCGCTGGACACCCAGCGCGTCGGTGTGCACCCCGTAGTACCGGCCCTCCAAGTAGATCCTGGGCTGGAAGCCCTGCGGAAACCTCGTCACCCCTAGACGTCGTCCCCTCGCCGAGTACACGTACCATTCGCCGCCGGCCATCGGCCGATCCATGGGTGAAAGGAGGTCCAGGCCCTCCACCTCCTCCGGCGACCCCATGCGCTGGATCCAGAGGGTGTTCCCGGGCCCGGGAAGGAGCTGGAGCATGGCCGGGTACACATCCGGGACGGCGACGGGGAGGCCGTCGATCCGTTGCCCCGACTCCATGGCCCAGTCCTCCCTGAAACGGTCTTCCAGTATGGTCCGGTCCCCGGACGGGATCGGGCGGGGGGGGGCGTCGTCCCGGATCCGGTTGAGAACCCTCCCGTCGGGGTCGATCCGGGTCACGTCCAACTCAGGACCGGACACTCCGTACACTACGCTGCCATCCTCCAGCACCGCCCATGCGGGCCGCGGGCCCAGGAGGGGAACCGGAGGCGTGTTGGAATGAAAGACCTCATACTCGAAGAGGGCCAGCGTGTCCCGCACACCGCCTCCCGGATCCCGGCACACCAACCACTCCCCGCTATCCGGCCCCCCGAACCACCGATGCTGCTCCACGAGGCAGCCGCTGGGGTGGGACTGCCAGCGGCGGGCCATTCCCTCTCCTGGGAGGATCCTCCGGGTCGCCTCATGCTCACCCTCGGGTCCGAACAGCAGTCGTCGGCGCACCACCGGGTCCTCCACCAGGAGGCTGTCTCCTCCGGCGAACGCCATGGTCTGAACATCCGGGGAGAACTCCCCAGGACCGGCACCCGGCCTCCCGATGACCCGTACCAGTCTCCCGTCCCCGTCGAAGGAGCGGATATCGCTGCGGAGGCGATCGAACACGTACATCCATCCCCTGTGGTCCACGGCCATGGGGCCTATCCGGCCAAACTCCAAATCAGGGTTCCCGTCCATTACACCGACCCTGAGGGACTCGCGGAACACGACAAGGGTGTCCTCCCCCGCCGAGTCCCAGTCGAGTGCGCCGGAGGCCGGCAGCCGGTTGAACTCCGTACGGTTGGAAGTGGAAGTGGCCGATAGGGGTTCGGGGAGCGGCGGCATGTACCCACCCAGCGAGTCGACCCCCACCACACCCATGAGCGAGCACAATCCAAGAGAGACGGCACCCTGAAAGCGCTCGGTTTGCATCAGTCAGAACGCAGTCCGACTCCTGGGTCGGTGTGAGGGTGAGTCGAGGATGTTCCGTGCCCCGCGGGGGCCAGGAGCACCCTGTCATCGGACACCCTTGTCAGCGAAGTGCGTCCAGTGCGGACGACCCGGACTGCGTCGTCGCACGTCCGCCGCTGGAGCCTCACCGGGGGAGCCGTCGCGGTCCGCTGGTGGGAAATCGGCCAATATGGGAGTTCGAGCGGCTCCCCTTGCGCGCTCGTTGACATCGCGGGGAACCGACTCTCGCTCAGCCACGGCCGCGGACCCTCAATCGTCACCCTGAAAGCCAGCTCCTCCCATTGACAGTTCTCCACATATTCTCCGTAGACCCAACACAGGCCCGCATGGCCTGTGCACTGGGTCCATCCGGTGAAACTGAAGTTGTTGAGGCACACCTGAACCCCGGGATCACCCGAACAGATGTAACAGTTCTGTGCTTCGATAGCGGGCGGAGCGAATGCGAGCCACACCACCCAACACCCCAACAGCGCTCCAGTCTTGGCCACTCCAGGCTTCGGTCCCATGAGAACCTCCCGGTCGAATGGTGATGGCACGAGGCGGACACCTCTCGCTGCCCGGTGACGTCGTATCCTGCGCGAGCGCCGGACCAACCTGCGCTTCGCTCTCGGTCCGAAGTCCCCCCTCGCGAGCGACTCCCGAGTCACTGTACCCCCCCCCCCTTGGATTGCGTCAAGAAAAATCGCCCCCTCGCGGTGCGGGCGGAGGGGTAGTGGCGACGAAAAGGTACCGCGAAGGGGGCGATTCGGTGGGTAGTCTGAGGAGTGGCGGCCAGGAGCCCGCCTGACTCCGGTTCCGCTGGACTCCCTGGCCCGCAGGAGGGCGTTCGGGGGAAGGAAGGGATGCGGGACGTGATGCTCTCTCGGATGGTGCTGGGCGCCCTGGTGCGTGGATCGGGCGGAGGTCGAGGCGCGGAACATCGACGTGATTGAGGAAGACAAGAACACGGATCCGGTCGATCTGATGTCGGCGTACAGGCGTACAAGCGGTACTTCCAGCCCCACGAGATCTGCCTCCTTCGGGGTCTGGATCGACCAGCGACCCCAAGCGGAAGCGCCGGACCAACCGACTAAACGAAGAGGAGCGGGTGACGCTGGAGGCCGCCCAAACTGGGCCGCGTCCCAGGCAGGCCGTGGCAGGGCCTCATTGCCTTGTTTCCGCACTCCCGCGGGCCATCGCATCCTCAGGCTCCCGGGGACCCAATCGACCTGGTTCGTCATCCCAGATCACCTTGTCCCCCTTCCGCTGCGTGAGTAGCCGTCCTCCATCCCCGGCCGAGCATCAGGCGCACGGAGCGGGATCGTTCAATGGACCGCCCAAGGGGCGAGGGGGGAGAGGTCCGGATTCTGGCCGGTTCGACGCCCTGCTATCTACGGCCCGGCCCTTCAGCTACCCGGCGAACACCCCACTTCCTCACGGCTCCTCCGGCTTCCCCGGCTCTGTTCTTCCCTCCTGCTTTGGCGGCGATCCGCAGGCCAACCGTCCCAGCCCGTCAGTCTGGTATCTTTCGGGAGATCACCCACGCGCCCATCGGGAAAATGGAAACCTCCGCATCGGAGAGAAGGATGGACCGCGATGAGGAAGAAGGGAGGGAGACCGGCGTGCCCGGCGTGGAGACCCTGGACCATACCGCCGACGTGGGGGTCCGGGTGGAGGCCCCCACCCTCCCCGAGCTCTTCCGGCGGGCGGCCCTGGGCTCCCTCCTGGTGGCCACGGGAGAGGTCTCCCCGCCCGGCTCCCAGCGCCGGTCGGTGGAGGTGGAGGCCGACACCCTCCCGGACCTCCTCCGCCGCTGGCTCCGGGAGGTCCTCCTCCTCCAGGAGGTGGAGGGCTTCGCCGCAGGCCATGTGGACATCGTGTCCCTGGACACCGGCGTGGAGAGGCAGGGGGGCGCGGAGTGCCGCCTGCGTGCCGTCCTGGTGGGGGGCCCCTCCCCCCCGGACCCCGTCCGGGAGATCAAGGGCGTCACCTGGCACGGCCTCCGGGTGGAGGAGCGGGAGTCGGGAGGGTGGTTTGCACAGGTCATCTTCGACGTCTGAAGGGAGGACCCATGGAGTTGGAACGAGTGGACGATCACCGCTGGCGCCTTCCCAGGCAGGGGAAGATGCGGGTGGACGGCCTCATCTTCGCCGACGACACCCTCATCCGGGACATCCAGGGGGACCCCGCCGTGGAGCAGGTGGCCAACGTGGCCACCCTTCCGGGGATCGTGGGCCATTCCATGGGGATGCCGGACATCCACTGGGGGTACGGCTTCCCCATCGGGGGGGTGGCCGCCTTCGACCCTGAGGAGGGGGGGATCATCTCGCCGGGCGGGGTGGGCTACGACATCAACTGCGGCGTCCGCCTCCACCGGTCCGACCTGCAGGTGGACGAGGTGCGTCCCCGACTCGCCCGGCTCATGGACGACCTGTTCCAGCGGGTCCCGGCCGGGGTGGGGCGGGGATACCGGAAGTTCGTCCTCTCCCCGGAGGAGATCCGCCGGATCCTGGTGGAGGGGGCCGGGTGGGTGGTGGAGAGGGGGCTGGGACGCCCCGAGGACCTGGAACGGATGGAGGACGGTGGAGCCCTGGCGGAGGCGGATCCGGACCAGGTGAGCCCCCGGGCCGTGGAACGGGGGAAGGATCAGGTGGGGACGGTGGGAAGCGGCAACCACTTCATCGAAGTGGGATGGGTGGACCAGGTCTTCGATCCCGAGGCTGCGGAGCAGCTCGGCCTCACCCGGGGGACCGTCACCGTCTTCATCCACTCCGGCTCCCGGGGGCTGGGCTACCAGGTCTGCGACGACTACCTGGAGGTCATGATGAAGGGGGTCCGGAAGTACGGCATCGACCTCCCCGACAAGCAACTGGCCTGCGTCCCCGTCCGATCTCCCGAGGGGGAGCGCTACGTCGGCGCCATGCGGGCCGCCGCCAACTATGCCTTCGCCAACCGCCAGGTCATGGGCCACCGTATCCGGGAGGCCTTCGCCCGGGTCTTCGACGCCCCGGACCGGGGGCTGGGATTGGAGCTGGTGTACGACGTGGCCCACAACAACGCCAAGCTGGAGCGCCACCGGGTGGACGGACGGGAGCGGGAGCTCTGGGTCCACCGGAAGGGTGCCACCCGGGCCTTCCCCCCGGGCCACCCCGACCTACCGGAGGCCTACCGGGACCTGGGGCAGCCCGTCTTCATCCCCGGCGACATGGGGCGCTACTCGTATGTCCTGCTGGGGACCCCGGGCGCCTATGCCGAGACCTTCGGCTCCACCTGCCATGGCGCGGGGCGGAAGAAGAGCCGGCGCCAGTCGAAACGGGACACGCGGGGACGGGACCTCAAACGGGAGTTCGCCGATCGGGGGATCGAGGTCCGGGCCTCCTCGGGGGCCACGGTGGCCGAGGAGGTGCCGGAGGCCTACAAGGACGTGGCCGAGGTGGTGG
>JBJHCB010000139.1:0-6846 GCA_050485805.1 Gemmatimonadota bacterium
CCTTCCGGCCGTGGACTACGTCACCGAGCATTCCCGATGCGCGGCGGCCACGGTGGAGGCCTCACCGGAGGAGGCCCGGGCCTTCTCCTCCTCCTGGTCACTCCACCCCGAAGAGGCGGTGAGCCTGGTGATTCCCGAGTTCGCGGGGAGCAGCGTGGGGGGCGCGGCCTGGGCCACCGACACCTACTGGGGGAGGAACGCCTTCAAGCTCAACCACGAGTACCTGGGCGTGGTGGCCCTCCTCCTGGCCCTGGCCGCCCTGGCGGGCGGGGGGCCGGGCCCGGCGCTGCGGTGGTTCCTGGTGGGGCTGGGGGGAGTGGCCTTCCTCTTCACCCTCGGGGCCCATACCCCCGTCTGGCGCGTGTTCTACGAGGTGATCCCGGGGATCTCCCTCTTCCGGGCCCCCTCCATGGCCATCTTCCTGACGGGATTCGCCGTGGCCACCCTGGCGGGAATGGGGGTGGACCGGCTGGCCCGCCTTCCAGGGGACCCCGAGGGACGCCGGCGGATCCTCACGGCGTTGGGTGTGGGAACCGGCCTCCTCCTCCTGGGTGGGCTCCTGGCGGCCTCGGGCCTCCTCCTGGATCTCTGGACCACCGTCTTCTCGCCGGACCTGGAGGGAGGGAAGGGAGTCGCCCTGGAAGCCGCCCGGCCCCACATCGCCCGCGGGTTCTTCGTCGCGGCCCTCCTGGCAGGCCTGGTGACCGCGGTCACGGAAGGCGCTTCCCGGGGGGTGGGCAGCGGCCTGGCCCTGGCCCTCGTGCTGACGGGCCTGGTGACGGTGGATCAGTTCCGGATCAGCGACGTCTTCATCCGGACCATGGACCCGGCCCGGGTGACGGTCCCGAGCCCCTCCGAGCGCTTCCTCCAGGAGCGGACCCAGGTGGAGGAGCCGTTCCGGGTCTTCTCCATGGTGCAGGGGGGGCAGGACGTGAATCCGGCCTCCTTCGGCGTCGAGCTGGCGGCGGGGCACCACCCCAACGATCTGGGGCGGTACCGGGACCTCATCGGGATGGAGGGGAGCGGGATCCCGGAGAACCTGGCCGCCTTCCACCCCAACGTGCTGGGGGTGCTGAACGTCCGGTACATCCTCTGGCCCGACGCCCAGTACGGCCCGCTGGAGGGGGTGGAGCCGGTGGCCCAGACCCGGTTCGCGGACGGCACCGTCTGGACCTCCGTCTACCCCTATCCGGGTCTCCCCCGGGCCCGGGTGGTGGGGCATGCCCAGGTGGTCCCGGAGGGGGAGACCCTGGCCCGGCTCCTGGAGGTGGAAGCCTTCGATCCGCGCGTCGAGACCCTGCTTGAGGTGGATCCTCCCATCTCCCTGCCCGACAACGTGATCGACTATTGGGTGGAATGGCTGGAGCGGACCCCGAGCCGGCTGGTGCTGGAGGTCCGGAGCTCGGATGCGGGGCTCCTGGTCCTGTCGGAAAACTGGTTCCCGGCCTGGCGGGCGTCCGTGGGCGGAAGGGAGGTCCCCGTCCTCCGGGCGGACCACACCCTCCGGGCCGTGCCCCTCCCGGCGGCCGGGGTCCACCGGGTGGAGATGTGGTACCAGTCTCCTGCCCTCCGCCGCTCCTTCCTCCTCTCCGCGTTCTCGCTCCTCCTCCTCGTCGGCGCAGGGATGCACGCGGGACTCGGACGCCCCCGGGGGTCGGAGGCCCCCGGTCCCGACAAGGGAAAGGGCCAGGGAGAGGACCAGGGCGCAACGGGGATGGGACCGACGCCCCCTCCCCCCACGGCACACGGGGAAGGGGATGGCCGATAGTCCGGCCCCACCCCCGGAGGCTCCAGGGGAGGAGACGGGCGCCCTGGGGCCCTCTCCCGGGGTGACGGGGAGGGGAGGAGGCCCCGGGATTCCCCGCTGGCTCCGCCTGGCGCTTCAGGTCGGCCTCACCGTGGGGCTCACCCTCCTTCTGGTGGATCGCCTGGGAGTGGGGATCCGGGACGCCCTGGCGCTGGAGCGGGCCCTCCCCGCGCCCCGCCTCCTTCCCCTCTCCCTCTCCATCCCCCTTCTCCTGGGGGCGTTCTACCTGGCAGCCCGCCTCTGGGGCCGCATGGTGGGCGAGCTGGGGGGGCCGGACCCGGGTGGATGGGCCTCCTTCCGGATCGTCATGGTGGCCAACCTGGGCCGCTACATCCCCGGGAAGCTGTGGCCCCTGGCGGGGCTGGCCCTCCTCTCCCGCCGGAAGGGCATCCCCGCCTCCACCGGCACCACCTCCGGCCTCCTGGTGCAGGGGTTCTCCCTGGCCGGAGCCGCGGTGCTGGGGCTTCCCGCGCTCCTCCGGGCCCTCCCGGGGTGGGAGGCCGGAGGGCCGGGGGGGCTGGGTGGGGGATCCATGGGGTCGTCCCCCGGGGCCGCGGGGCTCCTGGCGGTGGCCCTTCTCCTCGTCCTGGTGGGGGTGGCCTCCCTCCCTGCCGTCACCGGATGGGGGATCCGACTTCTCTTCCGGCTCGCGGGGCGCCCCTCCACGGACGCCCCTCGCCCCGGGATCTCCTTCGGTCCCCGATGGCTCCTCTGGCACCTCGTGGTCTGGGCCGCGTATGGCCTCGCCTTCGCCGTGTTCCTCCGGGGGCTGGGGTTCGATGTGCCGGTCCTCGAGGCCGCCCCGGCCTTTACCGCGGCCTACCTTCTCGGGTACGTTGCCCTGTTCGCGCCGGCGGGGATCGGCATCCGGGAAGGCTTCCTCATCGCCTTCCTGCAGCCGGCCCTCGGGGGTTCCGCCGCAGCGGTGGCCGTCCTGGCCCGGCTCTGGATGACGGCGGTGGAGCTGCTCCCTGCCGGAATCCTGGCCGCACGGGAGATCACCGGGCCCGGCACACGACGGGGAGGAAGGGGAGGCGAGGGGCATGGGTGACGCGGGACAAGGATCTCCCGTGGGGAAGGAGTCCGCGGGAAGCGCGCATCCCCACGCCTCCCTGACGCTGGTGGTCATTCCCACCTACAACGAGAGGGAGAACCTCCCCCGGGTGGTCCCCCGGGTGCTGGACGTCCTGGACTCCGCTCATGTGCTGGTGGTGGATGATGGGTCCCCCGACGGCACCGGAGAGGTCGCCGACGACCTGGCCGCGGCGAGCGGCGGACGGGTCCACGTCCTCCACCGGGCCGGGAAGGAGGGGCTGGGACGAGCCTACCTGGCGGGCTTCCGATGGGGACTGGAGCGGGGGTACGGCCGGATCTGCGAGATGGACGCCGACCTCTCCCACCCGCCCGACCGGCTTCCGGCCATGGTGGAGGCCTCCAGGCAGGTGGATTTCGTCATCGGCTCCCGGTACGTGGGCCAGCGGGTGAGGGTCGTGAACTGGCCCATGACCCGCCTCCTCCTGTCCTATTTCGGGAGTCGCTATGCCCGGGTGGTCACGGGTCTCCCGGTGAGTGACGCCACCGGCGGTTTCAACCTCTTCCGACGGGAGGTGCTGGAATCCCTCGATCTGGCCCGCATCGAGTCCGAGGGCTACAGCTTCCAGATCGAGCTCAAACTCCGGGCCTGGCGGAAGGGGTTCCGGTTCGAGGAGATCCCCATCGTCTTCACGGAGCGGGACCAGGGGGAGTCCAAGATGTCCAAGCGGATCGTCGCAGAGGCGGTATGGAAGGTCTGGCAGCTTCGGTTCCTCCACGTCACCGGGCGCCTATGACTGAGGTCACCCGAGGAGGCGTCCCTTGCCGCTGAGCGACTTCCTGTACCGGTGTCCGGCCTGTGGCGGGGAGCCGGTGGAAGACCTCCGGGGCGCGGCCCGCTGCCGGACATGCATGACCGAATATCGGCAGGGGAGGGGAGGGACCCTCATCCGGGAGCGCACGGCCGAAGGGAGGGAGCGGGAGGTCCCGGCCGCCGAGCTCGCCGCCCGCATCCGGTCCCTGGGCGGACCGGGAGCCGTCCCCACCACCGGACCCGAGCGGCCAGGGGAAGGCAGGGTGGGAGGAGTGGAGGCCCGGGTCCGCTTCCGTCAGGCCCGCCACGAGGAGCCCATCCACTATGAGGGGAGGCTGTTGGGATTCGCTGAACGCTTCGACCCCCCTCGGGAAGGGATCCTCCGCCTGGACCACCGATCCCTCTGCATCGACGCCGCAGACGGTACCCGACTCCGGTGGTCGCTGGATGACGTTCGGGCCGTGCAGGCTTCCTCCTCTTCCGTGCAGTTCGCACCCGGGGACGGCACGGTGGTCCTTCTCCGCTTTCCCGACACCTCCCCCCGGCGCTGGGACGACCTGCTCCGAGACACCCTCCAGGCCCGCTGGAACGCCCTGGGACGGGGGACCATCCTGGAATTCCAGCCCAGGATCCGCGTCCGATGACCCGAACCTACCGAGCGGGCCACCGGTTCCTTCGCTGGGCCTTCCCGAAGCTCATCGACCCCCTGAAGGTGGAGGGGCTGGAGAACATCCCGGAAGCAGGGCCGTTCCTCCTCCTCCCGAACCACCAGAGCATCCTGGATCCACCCCTGGTGCAGTGCCTCTGTCCCCGGGAGGTGCACGCCATGACGAAGAGCACCCAGTTCGCAAGTCCGCCCTTCCGATGGCTCATCCCGCGGATCCTGGGATTTCCCGTGCGCCGCTACCGGGTGGACCCGCAGGCGGTGCGGGTGGTCCTCCGCCTCCTGGGGGAGGGGCGGGGCGTATGCATCTATCCGGAGGGAGAGCGAAGCTGGGACGGCACCCTCCAGCCGTTCCGCAGGGGAACCCTGCGACTCATGCTGGCCGCCGGGGTTCCGGTGATCCCATGCGGGATCGAGGGGATGTACGATGTCTGGCCCCGATGGGCGAGTCGGCCCCGGAAGGGGCTTCCGGCCACCATCCGCTTCGGGGCCCCCCTCCACTTCGGACCGTTCCCGGACCGGAAGGCCCGGGATGCCCACCTCCCGGAAGCTGAGGCCCGCCTCCGGCGCGCTCTCCTCGATCTCTCCGGGGAGTCCCGGCGGGAAGCGCGTCGGTCGGTGGGGCCCGAAGCAGCTCCCACGGGAGCGGGCTCCCGACCCGGGGGACCGGCGGTCCGACCCACCGGCGGAGCGGGCGAGGACCAGGAGCCGGCGAGCCGGCGCGACGAGAAGCCGGGCGTGGAGTGATCCCGTTCCGCCGCTGAAGGGCGAGCGGGGGACCGGGGAGGGTGAGGGCGAGGGAGGGGATCCCGACCTCCAGTTACTTGACATAATACATATTATACGCACCTGTGGAATCCTGTGGAAAACCCTGAGAGTCGCCCTCGGATGGGACGGTGGGAGGAATCCGGCATCCCCCTCCCGCGATCTTCGTCCGCGGGAAACGGAACGGGGCCGGAATCCCCAACAGGACTCCGGCCCCATCCTTATGCCACCCCACCTCACTTCCGTCCAAGCATGGAGCCTGGGCCCAGCATCCCAGGGCGGCCCCCAGCGGGTCTCCTCAGCTGCCCAGGGTCGGGTCGGTCAGCGGTCGCCCCGGGTCAGCGGTCGCCCCGGGTCAGCGGTCGCCCCGGGTCAACTCCGCCAGGCGCATCTCGAAGTAACTCTGCATCCCCTCGTCGCCCTCGGCACCCTCCACCAGGCGACGGTAGGCCTCCACGGCCGCGGTGGAGTCCCCTTGCGCCAGGGCGGTACGGGCCAGTCCCTCCGCCGCCTCCCGGCGCTGGAAGGTGAATTCGGCCCGGTTCTCGAGCTCCCGGTAGATGCGCATGGCCTCTTCCCAGTCCTCCGACGCCTCGTAGGCCACCGCCAGGAGGAAGGTGGCCTGGAGCCCCAGGGGGTTCCTGTACGACGGAGCCACCTCCCTCAGCACCAGGACGGCGTCCTGGGTGCGTCCCTCCTCCAGGAGGAGTTCTCCATAGACCAGGCGCGCCTCCACCGCGTACGGCGTGCCCCCGAAGCGGGCCAGGAACTCGTCGAGCTGCTGGGTCCATTCCTCCGGCGCGGCAAACGGGACGGACTGCTGGATGACCTCCAGCTCCGTGGCCGCCCGGGCCATCCGATCCGCCCGTTGGTTCAGGTAGTAGATCCCACCCACCACCAGCAGAACCACGGCCACCCCAGCGGCGACCAGGACCTCCACCCGCTGCCGCGCCCAGAGGGCAAACTCCAGGACGCGGGCGGAGAAGGCGTCGTCGTCAGACCCCGACGGCGGTCCGCCGCGTCGGGAGGTGGGCTTTCGTCCCTTGGCCATGGTGTCCTTGCAGGTGGAGGCTGTCCGGCTACACACGATGTCGGGCGACCCGTCCAACCCTTGCACGGGGCGCCCGAGAAGTTCCAAGCTATAGCAAAGGAAATGTATTCTGGACCACCACAGGGGTCAACGCGATGGATCGACTGTTCCTGGCCCTGGCGGGCGCCTTCGGATTCCTCGGCGTGGCCCTGGGAGCCTTCGGTGCCCATGCCCTCCGGGACACCCTGGAGGCCCGGGCCCTGGAGGTCTTCGAGACGGCGGTCCGCTATCAGCTGGTGCACGCCCTGGCCCTGTTCCTGGTGGGTCTGCTCCTTTCCCGGCACCCGGGCACCGGGCTGGTGGCCGCCGGATGGGCCTTCACGGCAGGAATCCTCCTCTTCTCCGGCTCGCTCCTTCTCCTTTCCATGGCCGGGATCCGATGGATGGGGGCCGTTGCGCCGCTGGGAGGAACGGCGTTCCTCGTGGGTTGGGCTCTGCTGGTGTGGTTTGCCGTGCGGACGCCCTCCCTGGCCCCCTGAACGGCCCTCCCTCGCCCCAGCCCTCCGCCCCACCCATGGCCCCACCCCCACCTCGGTCCGACCCGGTCGGCATCCTTTCGGACCCCACCCCGGGGGACCTGGCCCACCTGCGGGACCGGATCCAGGCGGCTCGGGGCGTGGTGGTCCTGACCGGCGCCGGGGTGAGCGCCGAGTCCGGCGTCCCCACGTTCCGGG
>JBJHCB010000140.1:0-6230 GCA_050485805.1 Gemmatimonadota bacterium
GGTGAACGTCACCGGGCGGGACTCCGCCCGGAACGCCGTGGCCCTGGCCTTCCTCTGGCTCGTCTTCGTGATCCTCATCCCCGCCGGGGTGCAGCTCACCGCGGGGCTGGTCCACCCCGTCCCCTCCCGGGCGGAGCTGGTGGCCCTGGAACGGGAGGAGGTGCGGCAGGTGCAGGAGCAGGCGGCGGCGGTCCTGGCCCAGTACTACGACGACCATCCCGAGTTCCTGCCGGAAGGCTCGGTGGACGAGGTGGACTTCCAGACCCGGGCCTTCGCGGTGAACGAGGAGGTGCGCGCTCGCCTGGCTCCCGTTCGGGCCCGGTACCGGGAGAGCCTGCAGGCGCAGCGGGACTGGATCCACACCTTCCGGTGGCTCTCCCCCACCATCCTCACCTACGAGTCGCTGGTGGAGCTGGCCGGCACCGGGGACGGTCGAGTGGACCGGTTCGAGCGGGAGGTGGAGGCCGTCCATGCCCGGTGGGTGGCCCACTTCGAGCCCCTCATCTACGGCGACCGGAGGCTCTCCCCCGAGGATCTGGACCGGCTTCCCGCCTGGGAGTTCCGGGAGGAGGGGGGCGGGGAGCTCCGGGCCGTCCTCCTCCCGGGGATGCTGGGGCTGCTTCTCTTCGCCGGCATCGCGCTGGCTGCGGCGCTGGGGCTCTTGAAGGACGGGGGGGACCGAAGGTGGACGCCGTAGCGCCCGAGGACGCACGATCCTCCGGCGGCACGGGCCGGGACGGTCGGCGTCCATGGCGGTCCAACCACCCCCGCCGAGCTCTCCTCCCGCTCAGCCATCCACGGGCGGACCCCTGGATGATGGTGCCGGCCTTCCTTCTTCTCGTCCCCTCACCGGCCGCGGGCGGATCCGACCCCCTCCAGTCGCCGGGATGCCCTGCGGAACATTGCGCCGCGGTGGAGGCGGCGGCCGGCCCACCTGGAGACGATCTCCCCGAAGGGACCGCCATGGCCCTGAGGGCGGTGGGACCCATCACGCTGGATGGGGTCCTGGACGACCCGGCGTGGAGGGAGGCTCCCGCCATCCGCAGGTTCCGCCAGATCGAGCCGGTGCAGGGGGCCGATCCCTTCGTGGGAACGGAGGTCCGGTTCCTCTTCGACGACACCTACCTCTACGTGGGGATCGAGGTGGAGGACCCGGCGGGGGCGGCGGGGATCCGGGTGCCGGAGATGCGCAGGAACTTCGACTACTTCCAGAACGACCTGGTGGGGGTGTCCCTGGACGGATTCGGGGACGGGCGCTCGGCCATGGGCTTCCTGGTGAATCCCCTGGGGGCCATTCGGGATCTGCGGGTCTTTGACGGACAGTTCTTCGATCGGGAGTGGCAGGGGGTTTGGGATGCCCGGACCCGGATCCACGACGGAGGATGGACCGCCGAGATCCGGATTCCGTGGAGCACTCTGCGCTACGACCCGGGGGCCGAGATCTGGCGCGTCATGGTGGTGCGGCGGACGCGGCGACTGAACGAGGAGGCGGGGTGGCCGGAATGGCCGCGACAGAACAACGCCTACACGATGCGGTACGCCGCCCCCCTGGAGGGTCTGCAACCGCCGCCCCCTGTCCGGAACCTGGAGTTCACGCCGTACATCACGGCCCGATCCGAGGGGGATCCCCGACAGGGGGCACTCGGCCAGGACCGGAGGGGGGAGGTGGGCGGTGAGCTCAAGTGGGCGGCCACCCCGAGCACAGTCCTGGACCTTACGGTGAACACCGACTTCGCCGAAGCGGACGTGGACCGGCAGGTGGTGAACCTCACGCGGTTCTCCGTCTTCTTCCCGGAGCAGCGCCCCTTCTTCCTGGAGAACGCCGGGCTCTTCCGGATGACGGACGGTCCCTGGATCGAACCCTTCTTCAGCCGGCGGATCGGGCTCGCTCCCGACGGCACTCCGCTCCGCATCCTGGGCGGGGCCCGGGTCACGAGCCAGACGCCGTCGCGGAGCGCCGGGGCGCTCCTCGTCCACCAGGAGGGAGCCGCCGGGCTGGACGGTTCCTCCTTCGGAGTGGGTCGCTGGCAGCAGAACGTGGGGTCCGACCACCGGGTGGGGGCGCTCCTCGTGGCACGGGGAGACGGGCTCGAAAACGGTGAACGGCAGTGGAATGCGGTGGGAGCCGCCGACTGGTACCTGCGCTTCGGAGAGCAGGGGTTCTTCCGGGGAATGGTATCGGGGTCCCGGGACGGGTTGGAGGATGAGGAAGGGGGAGCCGTCTTCCTCTGGGGGGGCAACCGGGCCAGCTGGGGATACGTGGGGTGGATCCAGCGCTACATCTCTGCAGGCTACCGCCCCCGCACCGGATTCGTGCCCCGCGCCGATCTCATCACCACAAGCCCGGCCGCCAGGTTGGATCTCCGACCGGACTGGCTCCCGGATCGGGTGCTGGCGTTCCGTCCCACCCTTACGGTCTTCGCCCACCACCGGGCGTCGGACCTGGCCTTCCAGGAGGGGTACATCCGGGTTCGGCCCGTGGGACTGGGGCTGAGGGACGGCGGGGAGATCTTCGCGCAGTGGGAGCCGAACCGTCAGGTCCTGGAGGGGCCGTTCTCCCCCCTTCCCGGTCTGGAGGTGGCACCGGGTACATACGGGTTCCAGCGGTTCGGGGTCGGCTACGCCTCCGACCCCAGCGCCCGGGTGTCCGGACGGGTCGAGTGGACGGGAGGAGGCTTCTACGACGGAACGCTCCACCAGGTGACGGGAGCCCTCCGTGCCGTTCCGTCTCCCCATCTCTCGGCCGGGATCACCTACGAGGGGAACCGGATCACCGGGTTGGGTCCCGAGGCCCGCTCCGCCACGACCCATCTCGTGGCTCCCGAGCTCCGGGTGGCGCTGAATCCCCGGACCCAGCTCTACGCCTTCTATCAGCACAACACCGCGGCGGGGCAGGGGACCCTGAACGCCCGGTTCTCCTGGGAGTTCGCACCCCTCTCCTTCCTCCACCTCGTGGTGAACGACGGTCGTCCGGTGGCCTCCGGGCTCCTCCCCGCCGGGGTGGAAACGGAGATTCCGCCGACCAGGCAGATCCTCCTCAAGCTCAGCTATCTGTGGGGGGTGTAGGGCACCCACAGATCCGTCCGCCTCTGCGGGGATGGGATCTCCCAGGGACAGGCGTGTTCAGAGGCTGGCGCGAACCGCCAGCCAGAGGCGGCGCGGCTCCAGAATGTTGTTGTACACGTTGCTGAAGGCCGTGACCCCCGGATCGTTCCGGAGAGGGTACGGACGGTAGTCCACGAACTCCCGGTCCAGCAGGTTCTCCACCGTGGCGTTGAGCTGCAGGCGATCGTTGATCCGGTAGGCCGCCCCCACGTTGAACAGGGTGTACCCCTGGAAGTCTCCCAGCGCCTCGGCGGCCCCCTGGGCGCTTCCCCCAAGGTGGGGCTCGTGGAAGGAGTCGGGGCGGTGCCGGCTGCTCCGGAGCTGGGTACCCAGGTGCGCCGAGAGGGACGGCGTGGCCTCCCACCCCAGGCGGAGGTTCAGCATGTGGGCGGGGACCCCGAAGAGGGGATCGCCCTCCCGGATCCCCTGGACCCCCGAGGTGGTGACCTCACTGCGGGTCCAGGTGTACTCCCCGCCCACGCTCCAGCCTCCCGCGAGGCGGCTCCGCCCCGAGAGTTCCAGTCCCTGGAGGAGCGCCGAACCGACGTTCGCCGTCTCCCCCCCGGTTGCGGCCACGGGGCGCTCGATCTTGTCCCGGAGATCCGTCCGGAAGGCCGTGAGGGTGGTGGACACGCCCTCGATCCCGTCGAAGGCCAGGGAGAGCTCGTAGTTGGTGCTGAATTCGGGCCGCAGGTCCGGGTTGCCGAAGAGGGGATCGCGACCGTTGTTCCCGAACCCGATGATCCCGTCCTCGAGCTGCTCCAGCGCCGGGGCGCGGTACCCCCGGGCCAGCCCCCCCTTCAGGGTCCACCCCTCCGCCAGGTCGGACACGGCGTAGACGCGGGGAGAGAACTGTCCGCCGAACCCGCTGTGATCGTCATACCGGAGCCCGGCGGTGAGCCGGAGCCGGTCCGCGGCTCGCCACTCGTTCTCGGCGAAGACCCCGATCTGGGAGGAGGTGAAGGTCCGATCCGGGATGCCGTCCGTGAGAGCGGCGTCCAGGTACTCGGCTCCCACCGTCAGGGTGTGCCGGTCCAGGAACGCCGTGTAGCGGGTGTCCACCGTGAGGGTCCGGGACTCCAGCGCCCGGGGGAGGCCCCGCCGCCCGGACTCCTCCGTGGCCGCCGCTGCCGGGATGGTCCGCCCCAGGGTCTCGGTGCGGTTCCGGGAAACGGAGGTGTGGAGGAGCCCACGCTGGAACCGGGCCCGATGGCCCAGGAAGAGCTGATCCCGGTGGAAGCCGAGTTCCTGGTCGTAGCCCTGGAGCCGGTCCGGGAAGGCCGAGGTCCCCGGCTCCGCGCTCCGGTTGATCTGGCCGAGCTGCCCCAGGGTGTTGTCGTACCGCTGCCGGGTGGCGTCGACGCCCCCGTAGATCTCCTGCCCCGGAAGGGGCAGCCAGGTGAGGCGGGTCCCCGTGGTTTCCACTGTCCCCCGGGTGGGGAGTTGGCCCATGGTGCGCTGCCGATCCACGCTGGTGTCCTGCCCGGGAAACTCCACCGTGGTGGCCCGACGATCGAAGCGCCGCCCCTGGAGTTGCAGGTGGAGCCGGTCACGAAAGAGGGGACCGGCGGCGTAGCCCTCGAAGGCATTGGAGCCGCCGTAGTTCCGGTTCCCCTGTAGGGTACCCTCCGCCGACAGGTCGGCCTGCCAGCTCTCGCCGGGGCGACGGGTGATGATGTTCACCACCCCACCCAGGGCGTCCGAGCCATACAGGCTGGACATGGGCCCACGGATGACCTCGATGCGCTCGATGGCGGACACGGGGGGAAGGAAGGCAGCGGCCGCGTCGTTGAAGGCGTTGGGCGCCACCGTCCCCGGGACGTTCTGGCGGCGTCCGTCGATGAGGACCAGGGTGTAGTCCGAGGGGAGACCCCGGAGGCTGATGGTCCGGTTCCCCGTCTTGTTGCTCCGGGCGTCGGCCCCGTCGATGTCCACCCCGGGGATCTCCTGCACCGCCTCGGAGAGGTTCCGGACCCGACCCTGGAGGAGGCGATCCCGGGTCACCAGGGAGACGGACGCCGGGGCGGTCCGGACGGTCTGCTCGAAGGCGCTGGCCGAAACCACGACCCCTTCCAGATGCAGCACCGCGGAGGAGTCGGGTACCGCTGTCTGCTGGGCGGCCACCGGGGACGGGGCCAACGGGAGCAGGGCGAGGACGAGGGCACCGAAGGACACCGCAGGGGAGGGGCCGGTGGGCGTCATGGGTTCCGGTTCGAGGCAGAGGCGAGGATGAGAACCATTCTCACCTCAAGGTGTGGGGCTCTCCTCGGCACGTCAATGCCCGGGGGCCTTGGGTTTCCCCCCGGTCACGGCCGGACGCTCCCCGCCCTCATGCCGGCCACCCTCCCCTCCCGGCCCCCCTCGCGGAAGCACGGCCCGGCCGGGCTTCCACCCCGACCGGGCCATGGCGCAACCCCTGCTGCAGGGTGGGGCTTCCTGGAGGCGGGAATCAGCGCTGGGCGGACACCTGGAAGCTGAAGTCCCCTCGCTGGGCATGCCCGTCCTGGGCGATGACGCGCCAGTGGACGGTATAGGCCCCGGGGGCCAGGGAGCCCTCAGGCACGATGTAGACCTCCCGGGCATCCCCGTCGTCCGCCACGGCTTCGGTGGTGGGCACCAGGTCGCCGGACGCGTTGGCCAGACGGACCGAGGTCCCCTGCATCTGGGGGGGCTCGGAGAAGAAGAGGCGGATCTCCGCCGGAGACTCGGCCACCGAGGCGTCGGCGGCGGGCTGGGTAGAGTTGAGGCGGAGGTGGGGGGCGGCGTCGGTGGCCCCCGGCTCCCCGGTGGGAGCCGGTGCCGCGGCCAGGATTCCCGGGGTCAGGGGCTCCCCCTCGAACGGAGCGGGCATGAGGAGCAGGAAGAGGGCGGCCGCGCCGGCCAGGCTCATGGGGACGATGGACTTCATGGACTCTGCCTCCTTCGGATTGCGTAGGGTCTGGATGTTGGTACGGTCGTGAGGGTGGTCAGGATCCCACGGGGAGGAGGGCCTCCACCCGGGAGCGGTCCGCCGGGGCCATGGGATCGAACTCCCCGATCCACCGATGGGCGATGATCCCGTCGGGGCCGATGAGGAAGGTTTCCGGCACCCCCAGGGTCCGGAACCGGTTCATGACGGTCTGGTC
>JBJHCB010000140.1:6240-6812 GCA_050485805.1 Gemmatimonadota bacterium
CCACGCTCACCCCCACCACCCGGAGCCCCTGATCGCGGTACCGCCGGTGGAGGGCCTCCAGGGCGGGCATCTCCCGGATGCAGGGGGCGCACCAGGTGGCCCAGACGTTCAGGACCACCACCTCCCCCTCCAGGTCGGCCAGGGAGAGGGGGGAGCCGGAGAGGGTGGTGCCCTCCCAGGCGGGGGCGGGGTTCCCGGGGACGGGTAGGGCGTCCCGGGAGGGCATGGCGCCGCCCTCCCCGCACGCCGGGAGAAGGAGCGTCAGCGTGAGGGCCAGCCCGCTCAAGACCCGCGTCACGACCCGTCCCCCGGACGGATCCGTGCGAGGCGGACGGACTGGATGCCGCCCCGGCTCTCCGTCCACGCCGCCACCACCCATCCGTCGGGAAGGGCGGCGAGTTGCGGGTGGGTTCCTCCCTCCGAGTCGGGCACCTCCACCCGGAAGCGGAGGTCCCCGGCCGGGTCGAGCCCCGACAGGACGATGACCCGGCGTCCCTCTGGGTTCACGTTGGTGGCCACCACGCCGCCCCCGTCGGGTAGGGCCACCAGGGAGGGGTGGGCCACCCCCACCG
>JBJHCB010000141.1:0-4541 GCA_050485805.1 Gemmatimonadota bacterium
GAGCGGGCCATCTCCTCGGAGAGGTCCGCGCGGCTGAGAAGGCCCAGGCCGTCCCGGAGCCACTGGATGGCGGCCCCGGCGATGAAGATGGAGCCCTCGAGGGCGAAGGCCGCCTCGCCTCGGGGGCCGCACGCGGCGGTGGTGAGGAGCCCGTGCTCCGAGGCCACCCGCTCCTCCCCGGTATGGAGGAGGAGGAAGGCCCCGGTCCCGTAGGTGTTCTTCGCCAACCCCGCCTCCCAGCACCCCTGCCCGTAGAGGGCGGCCTGCTGGTCTCCGGCCACCCCCCCCACGGGGACCTCCACCCCCAACGCCTCTCCCAGACAGGCCCCGAACTCCCCGGAGGAGGGACGGATCTCCGGAAGGAGCCCCTCGGGGATCTCCAACAGCTCCAGGAGCTCGGGGTGCCACCCGCCGGCCTCCAGGTCGTACAGGAGGGTGCGGGAGGCGTTGGTGGGATCGGTGGCGTGGACGGCTCCCCCCGTGAGGCGGTGGATGAGCCAGCTGTCGATGGTGCCGGCGGCCAGCTCCCCGGCCTCGGCCCGCCGTCGCAGCTCCGGCTCCTCCCGGAAGAGCCAGGTGAGCTTGGTGCCGGAGAAGTAGGGATCCAGCACCAGCCCCGTCCGCCGCCGGACCAGCTCCTCGTGCCCCCCTTCGCGCAGCTCCCTGCAGATCCCGGCGGTGCGGCGATCCTGCCATACGATGGCCCGGTGGACCGCCTTTCCCGTCTCCCGGTCCCAGAGGACCACGGTCTCCCGCTGGTTCGTGATGCCCACCCCCTCCACCCGGACGGATTCCCGGTTCCGGGCCGCCTCCAGCGCCTCCCGCCCCACCCGCCTCGTCACCTCCCAGATCTCCTCCGCGTCGTGCTCCACCCACCCCGATCGGGGGAAATGCTGCCGGAACTCGGAGTAGGCGCGTCCCAGGATCCGCCCGTCGGCGGCGAAGACCAGCGCGGTGGAGCCGGTGGTGCCCTGGTCCAGGGCCAGGATCGCCGGGGTGGGGGACATGGCGGAGGGGGGCGAGGGGTGGGCGGCGAAGGGGTGGGGGGCTCGGGACCGCCGGGCCCCAGGAGGGTCGGGGGCCGGAGGGCCCGGCCTCAGGGAGGATGGGCCCGGACCGATGGAGGCGCCAGCCCCCGTCCCGCCCCTCCCGTGCGGGAGCTCAGGGAGGCGTGGGAAACCGGTAGGGGGAGCCGGCCCGCTCCAGCAGGGCCAGGAGGAGGGAAACGGGGAGGCCCACCACCCCGGAGTAGTCCCCGGAGATCCCCATCACCAGCGCCGACCCCAGACCCTGGATCCCATACGCCCCCGCCTTGTCCATGGGCTCCCCCGTGGCCACGTAGGCCCGGGCCGTGGCCTCGTCGAAGGGGCGGAAGCGCACCTCGGTGATCTCCACCCCACTGAGGAGCACCGGCCCTGGCCGTTCCTTCCCCGGGGGGGCCGCGACGGCGAGACCCGAGGCCACCCGGTGCGGGCGACCCTGGAGGGCCAGGAGCATGGCCACGGCGTCCTCCGGGTCCGCGGGCTTCCCCAGGACCCCACCGTCCACCGTGACCACCGTGTCCCCGGCCACCACCCAGGCCCCGGGGTGCCGTCCTGCCACCTGGGCCGCCTTCTCCCGGGCCAGGCGCTCGACGTGGGCCGCGGGGTCCTCTCCGGGTCGTGGCGCCTCGTCCACCCGGGCCGGCTCGACCCGGTGGGGAAGGCCCAGGGTGGAGAGGATCTCCGTTCGGCGCGGGGAGGCCGAGGCCAGGATCAGGGGGGTGGCCCCCCCGGTCACGCGGCCCCCGCCGGAGGAGGCCGGATCACGCCGATCCTCCCGAGGGACCCCGCTCCAGGACCAGCGTCACCGGACCGTCGTTCACCAGCTCCACCGCCATCATGGCACCGAACTCCCCCGTTTCCACGGGGGCGTCCCCCCCCTCCCGGAGGAGGGTCACGAAGCGTTCGTAGAGGGGGATGGCCCGCTCGGGGGGGGCGGCCTGGACGAAGGAGGGACGGCGGCCCTTCCGGGTGTCGCCATAGAGGGTGAACTGGCTCACCACCAGCAGCCCTCCCCCCACCTCCTCCACCGACCGATTCATCCTGCCGTCGGCATCGGGGAAGATCCGGAGGCCCCGGACCTTCTCCGCCATCCAGGAGAGGTCCTCTTCGGTGTCTCCGGGGGCGAACCCCGCCAGGAGGAGGAGTCCCGGCCCCATGGCGCCGGTGGTCCGCCCGTCCACGGTCACCGAGGCCCGGGACACCCGCTGGAGGACCACCCTCATTCCACCGTGACCGACTTGGCCAGGTTCCGGGGCTGGTCCACGTTGCACCCCCGCAGGACCGCGATGTGGTAGGCCAGGAGCTGGAGGGGCACCACCGTCAGGATGGGGAGGAGGGCCGGGTGCGTGGGCGGAATGCGGAGGAAGTGGTCCACCTTCCCCACCAGCTCCGCCGCCCCGTCGTTCACCACCGCGATGACCTGCCCGTGGCGCGCCTTCACCTCTTCGATGTTGGAGACCACCTTGTGGTATACCGGGTCCTGGGGTGCCAGGAAGACCACGGGCATCCGCTCGTCGATGAGGGCGATGGGCCCGTGCTTCATCTCCGCCGCGGGATAGCCCTCGGCGTGGATGTAGCTCACCTCCTTGAGCTTGAGCGCCCCCTCCAGCGCCACCGGGAACTGGTATCCCCTGCCCAGATAGAGGAAATTGGGGGCATCGACATACCGCTCCGCCAGCGCCCGGATGGCGTCGTTCTGTTCCAGGATCTCCGCCACCTGGCCCGGCAGCTCCCGCAGGGCCTTCACCAGGCGGCGTCCCTCCAGGATGGAGAGGTCCCGTCGGCGCGCCATGTACAGGGTGAAGAGGGCCAGTGCCGCCACCTGGCTGGTGAAGGCCTTGGTGGAGGCCACCCCGATCTCGGGTCCGGCGTGGAGGTACATCCCGAAGTCCGTCTCCCGGGCGATGGTGGATCCCACCACGTTCACGATCCCCATGACCCGGGCGCCTCGGCGCTTCGCCTCCCGGAGGGCGGCCAGGGTGTCCGCCGTCTCCCCCGACTGGGAGATGGCGATGACCAGGGTCCGCTCGTCCACCACCGGGTTCTTGTACCGGAACTCCGAGGCGTACTCCACCTTGGTGGGGATCCGGACCAGCTCCTCCAGCATGTACTCGCCGATGAGGGCGGAATGCCAGGAGGTGCCACACGCGGTGATGACGATCCGGTCCACCTCCATCAGATCCGCGTCGCTGATGGTGATCCCCCCCAGGCGGGCGGTTCCCTCCTCCTCCAGCAGCCGACCCCGGGTCACGTCCTCCAGGGTCCGGGGCTGCTCGAAGATCTCCTTCAGCATGAAGTGCTCGAAGCCCCCCTTCTCGATGGAGGCCAGGTCCCACGTCACCCGGTGGATCCGTCGCTCCACCGGACCGTCGTGGAGGTTGGAGGTGACGTATCCGCCCGGGGTCAGGACGGCCACGTCGCCGTCGTCCAGGTAGACCACCTCCCGGGTATGGGCGATGACGGCCGCGGCGTCGGAACCCACCAGCATCTCCCCGTTCCGGCCCACCCCCAGGAGGAGGGGGGATCCGTTCCGGGCCACCACCAGCTTTCCCGGATCCCGGGAGCTCACCACGGCGATGCCGTACGCGCCGATGACCTGGGAGAGGGCCTCGATGAGGGCGTCCTCCAGGGTGCCCCCCGGGGTCCAGGCCCGGTCCACCAGGTGGACCAGGACCTCAGTGTCCGTGTCGCTCCGGAAGTCCACCCCTTCTCCCTCCAGCTTGCGACGGAGGGTGACGGCGTTCTCGATGATCCCGTTGTGGACCAGGGCGATGGTCCCGTCGGCGCTGGAGTGGGGGTGGGCGTTCTCCAGGGTGGGGGGGCCATGGGTGGCCCAGCGCGTGTGCCCGATTCCCGTGTGTCCCTGGAGGCCGTCCTCGGACAGGGCCCGCTCCAGGGCGTCGAGCTTCCCGGGGCGCCGCACCGTCCGCAGTTCGCCGTCCTCCCCCAGAACGGTGACGCCCGCCGAGTCATATCCCCGGTACTCCAGGCGGCGAAGGCCGTCCATGAGGATGGGCGCGACCTCCTTCGAGCCCACGTATCCCACGATTCCGCACATATCGTCTCGTCCCGCTGGTCGCGTGTGTGTGTGGTCCCGACGCCGCCCCCCCGCCCTCCGGGATCGGCACCTCCCGGCCGGGCGTCCCTGCGGTCAACCCCCGAGGGCTCGCCCTGCCGCCTCCACCAGTTCCTTCGCCCGAGCCAGGGACCGGGCCTCCGCGATGAAGCGGATCACCGGCTCCGTCCCGGACGGGCGCACGTGGAGCCACTCTCCCCTTTCCGGCCATGCAAGCCTCAGGCCATCCTGCACGTCCCGCTCCGGCGCCTGCAGGCCCCCGTCCAGGGCGGCGTAGGCCCGCGCCACATCTTCCCGTGGGAACGCCACTTTCTCCTTCACGATGCTGTACCCGGGCCAGCGCGCCGCTGCTCCCGAAAGGGTTGTGTCGCCCTGCAACAAGTGCTGCAGGAGGAGGACGATCCCCACCGGGGCGTCCCGGG
>JBJHCB010000141.1:4551-6752 GCA_050485805.1 Gemmatimonadota bacterium
CTGCGGGCCACGGTGATCTCCCCCCCCGGGGCGCGATGGAAGGGGACGCCGTGGGCGTGGGCCACGTCTCCCACCACCTGGCTCGTGGAGAGGTTGGTCACCACCGGCCCCGGCTTCCGGGGAAGGACGGCGGCGGCGGCCAGCGCCAGGGTCAGGTCCTCCCCCAGGGGGGTGCCGGTCTCGTCCACCAGGGAGAGACGGTCCACGTCGGGGTCCACCGCGAAGCCCACCTCCGCCCCCGAGGCCCGGACCAGCGCCCCCAGTTCCGCCAGGTTGGCCGCGGTGGGCTCCGGGTCCCTGGGGAAGCGTCCGTCCCATTCGAGGCCGATGCCCGTGACGCGGCACCCCAGGGCCTCCAGGAGGTGGGGGACCATCCTCCCCCCCGCGCCCCGCACGCAATCCAGGGCAACGTGGAACCGTCGGGCCCGGAGGGCCTCCACGTCCAGGAAGGGAAGGGCCAGGATCCGCTCCATGTGCCGTCCGATGGCCCCTGCGTCCTCCTCCACCTCCCCCAGGGCGTCCCAGGGCGCCCGGGGGATCTCCTCCTCCCGGAGGAAGCGCTGGAACCGTTCCATCCGCTCTCCGTCCAGGAAGGTGCCGTCCCCCCCGGCGAACTTGAGGGCGTTCCACTCGGCAGGATTGTGGGAGGCGGTGACCCCCAGCGCCCCCGCCGCACCGGCCTCCCCTGCCGCCAGGAGGAGGGTGGGGGTGGGCACCACGCCCACCTCCACCACCCGGGTCCCCACCGAGAGGAGCCCCGCCCGGACGGCCGCGGCGTACATCCCTCCGCTGGTCCGGGAATCCCGGCCCACGTAGACGGGCCCCGGGTCCCCCTCTTCCCGGAGGAAGGCCCCGAATCCCGCGGCGATGGAGGCCATGAGCTCCGGGGTGAGAGGGCGTCCCACCCGGCCCCGGAAGCCGGAGACGCTCACCACGAGATCCTGGGGAAGGGAGAGGGGCATGGGAGACGGGGTCTGGAGGGCTGGAGTGGCACCGCGAGGAAGGCCCAATGAAGCTCCACGGCCCCCGGAGGCAAGTCAACGCGGGAGGGGGGGAGTCCCCGCGTTCCACCGGCCGCCGGAGGGGCCGGACGGGGTGGCGACCTCCCCGGGGTCCGGGTAGCTTCCGCCCTGGACGTCCATCGTCGCCCACCCCCACCCTCCGCACGGTGACCCCATGAGCCAGGATCCTGGCCCCTCCGACACCGCCTCCGACACCGCCCCCGCCCCCTCCGGAGACGGATTCGGGACCCGGGCCGTCCACGCCGGCCAGCGCCCCGACCCCACCACCGGGGCCATCATGCCCCCCATCTACCAGACCTCCACCTACGTGCAGCCCGAGCTGGGTCGGCACCTGGGGTACGAGTACGCCCGGGTCCAGAACCCCACCCGGGAGGCCCTGGAGGGGAATCTGGCGGGGCTGGAGGGGGGGAAGCACGGGATCGCCTTCGCCAGCGGGCTTTCCGCCATCGAGGCCGTGGTGAAGTCCCTCTCCGCCGGGGATCACGTGGTGAGCGAGGAGAACACTTACGGCGGCACGAACCGGATGTTCAACAAGGTCCTGTCCCGCCTGGGGATCCGGTTCTCCTTCGTGGATTCCCGGGACCCGGACCAGGTGCGGGAGGCCATCCGCCCGGAGACCCGGCTCCTTCACATGGAGACGCCCACGAACCCCATGATGCGGCTCTGTGACCTCCGCCTCATGGCGGACATCGCCCACGAGGCCGGCGCCCTCCTCATGGTGGACAACACCTTCGCCACCCCCTTCAACCAGCGTCCGCTGGAGCTCGGGGCCGACGTCGTGGTCCACTCCACCACCAAGTACCTGAACGGGCACTCCGACGTCATCGGGGGAGCCCTGGTGGTGGATGACGACGACCTGGCGGAGGAGCTCTTCTTCATCCGGAAGTCCACGGGGGCCGTACCGGGGCCCATGGACGCCTGGCTGGTGCTCCGGGGCACCAAGACCCTCCACGTCCGGATGAGGGCCCACAACGCCAACGGGATGGCGGTGGCCCGGTTCCTGGAGGGACACCCCGCGGTGGAGGCGTGCCACTACCCGGGGCTGGCGTCCCACCCCCAGCACGAGCTGGCCGGCCGCCAGATGGACGGCTTCACGGGGATGGTCTCGGTGGAGCTGGGGAGCGGGGAGCGGGCCAAGCGGTTCGTGGACCGGACCCGCCTCTTCGCCCTGGCCGAGTC
>JBJHCB010000142.1:0-6744 GCA_050485805.1 Gemmatimonadota bacterium
GGGTGGCCCGGCCCCGTCTCCGCACCCTGAGCCCGCCCCCGGCCCCGCCGGGGTCGGCCACCCACCAGAGACCATGAGCCAGGACCGTTTCCTTCCGGCCGCTGCCGTCGGCCCCGGCCCCCACCGCACGCGAGCCTCCCGCCGTCCGGGTGCCCGCGGGGGCGCGCCACTGCCGGGGGAACCCGGCCTCCCCCTCCGTTCCCGTCCGGGCTCGGGCACCCTGGGGGCCATCCTTCTGGCGGGTCTCCTGGTGTCCGCGGGGTGTGGACAGGGGGTGGATCTGGAGCAGCCCACGCCCCTCTACGGCGAGACGCCCATCGACTACCCCATCGCCCTCTGGGACGAGGGGGTGGAGGGGACCACGGTCCTCCGCCTCCGCGTCACCGACACCGGAGCGGTGGACTCGGTGGAAGTGGCGGAGACCTCGGGCCACCTCGGCCTCGACTCCGCCGCGGTGGCCGGGGCCCGGGACCTTCGCTTCCAGCCGGGACGCCGGAACGGAAAGCGGGTCCGCATGTGGGCGTCCCTTCCCGTCCACTTCTCCACCCGCCCCCGTTCCTCCGACGAGCGGTGACCCCCGAGGGAGCGAAGGAAGCCATGTCCCAACGACACCTGCGGCCCTACGACGACGTCATGGAGCTGGTGGGGTGGACCCCCCTGGTCCGCCTCACCCGGGTCACCCGGGGGATCCGGACCCCGGTCTACGGGAAGTGCGAGTTCATGAATCCCGGCGGGTCGGTGAAGGACCGGATCGGCCGGGCCATCGTGGAGGCCGCCGAGCGGGAGGGGCGCCTCCGCCCCGGCGGGGTCATCGTGGAGGCCACCTCCGGGAACACCGGCCTCGCCCTGGCCATGGCGGCGGTGAACAAGGGGTACCGGTGCATCTTCACCATGCCCGACAAGATGAGCCAGGAGAAGGTGAAGCTCCTCCGGGCCTTCGGAGCCGAGGTGGTGATCACCCCCACCGCGGTCCCTCCCGATCATCCCGAGCACTACACCATGAAGGCCAAGTCCATTGCCGCCGGGATCCCCGGCGCCATCGTGGCCGATCAGTTCTACAACATGGCCAATCCCCAGGCCCACTATGAGAGCACCGGACCCGAGCTGTGGGAGCAGTCCGAAGGGCGCATCACCCATCTCTTCGCCGGGGCGGGCACCGGGGGGACCATCACCGGGACCTCCCGCTACCTGAAGGAGCGGAAGCCCGGATTCCAGATGGTGGGAGTGGACCCGGTGGGCTCCATCCTGGCCCCGTACTTCCATACCGGCGAGGTCCCCGATGGGGCTCCGTACCTGGTGGAGGGGCTGGGAAGTGACAAGCTCCCGGGGACCCTGGACCTGGAGCTGGTGGACGACTACGTCACCGTCTCGGACCGGGACTCCTTCCAGATGGCCCTTCGCCTCACCCGGGAGGAGGGGCTCTTCGTGGGGGGCTCCTCCGGGCTCATCGTCCACGCCGCCGTGGAACGGGCCCGGGAACTGGACGATCCCGACGCCTTCGTGGTGGCCATCCTCTGCGACTGGGGGGAGCACTACCTCACGAAGCAGTACGACCCCGAGTGGATGCGCTCCAACGGGTTCACCCCCCGCGAAGGGACCCGGGTGGCCGACCTGGCGGCGACCCGATCCGACGGTCCGGCCAGCCTGGTGGTGGCCGCCCCCACCACCTCCGTCAGGATGGCGCTCTCCACCATGACCTCCCACGATGTCTCCCAGCTCCCGGTGATGCGGGACGGGACCTGCGTGGGTTCGGTGCAGGAGGGGGACCTCATGGGGCGGGTGCTGGAGGCCCCGGGCGTCCTGGACCTCCCGGTGGAGGAGGTCATGGAAGCTCCCTTCCCGGTGGTTTCGGGGGATCTCCTGGTGGAGGACGTGACCCGCCTCCTCACCCGGGGGAACCCCGCCGTGCTGGTGCGGGACGGGGAAGGGATCCAGGGGATCGTCACCCGCTTCGACGTGGTCCGGACCCTCACGGGGGCCCGGTGACGGGGCAGGGAGGTTCCTCTCTCCGGGTGGCCGTCCTCATGGGCGGGGTCTCCGGGGAGCGGGAGGTCTCCCTGGCCTCCGGCGCCCAGGTGGTCCGGGGACTCCGCTCCGCAGGGCTGGAGGCCCTGGCGGTGGACACCTCCCGTGGGGTCCTGGACGACGCGGCCCTGGAGGAGATCCTGGCCCGTGGGGTCCGCCCCCCCGACCCCGCCGCCGATCCGGCGGAGGCCTACCCCAACGACCTCCTCCGGACCGGACAGGTGGCTTCCTTCTTCCGGGACCCGGCCCTGGAGGGCGTGGACCTGGTCTTCCCCATCCTCCATGGAGGAGCGGGGGAGAACGGGACGCTCCAGGGGCTCCTGGAGATGGCGGGGATCCCCTTCGCCGGGAGCGACCGCCTGGGCTGCACCCTGGCCATGGACAAGGAGGTCTCCAAGCGCCTCCTCCGGTACGGGGGGGTGGCCACCCCCGACTGGATCATGCACCCCGCCGAGGTGGACCAGGTGGAGGAGGCCCTGGGCTTCCCCGCCATCGTGAAGCCGCCCTCCGGCGGGTCCACCCTGGGGCTCTCCCTGGTCCGGGACCGGGAGGAGCTGGCCCGGGCCGTGAAGGAGGCCCGTCGCTTCGAGGAGCGGGTGCTCTTCGAACGCTACGTCCGGGGGCGGGAGCTCACCGTGGGGGTGGTGGGGGGAGAGGCGCTGCCCGTGGGGGAGATCATCCCGGAGCACGAGATCTTCGACTACGCCTGCAAGTACGAGCCGGGCCTCGCCCGGGAGATCTTCCCCGCGGAGATCCCCGAGGAGGTGGCGGACCGGGCGCGCTCCCTGGCCCTCCGGGTCCACCGGCTCTTCCTCCTCCGGGATTTCTCCCGGGTGGACTTCATCCTGGACGGCGCCGGGGAGCTCTGGTGCCTCGAGGCCAACGCCCTCCCGGGGATGACTGCCAATTCCCTCCTCCCCCGGGCCGCGGCGGCGGCCGGCTGGGGCTTCCCCCGCCTCTGTCACCGGATCGTCTCGCTGGCAGCCCGACGCCACGGGATCGGGGAAGGGGACTGAGGAAGGGCGGGGGTCCCCCGGCGCACCGGAACCCTCACTGCCCGTCCGGGTTGAAACGGGACGGGCGGCGGAGTACCATGGACGCTGCCCACCCCTGACCTTCCCTCCCGGGCCCCATGTCGTTCGGAACCGCCACCTCCCGCCCCGGCTTCGGCTTCGGCTTCACCCCGACTCCCTGGGTGAAGCGTCTTCTCATCGCCAACGGCGTGCTCTACCTCCTCATGCTCATCGTGGGGAGGGCGTTCTTCTGGAACTGGTTCGGCTTCACCCCGGCGGAGGTCCTGACCCGCCCCTGGGGGATCGTCACCTACATGTTCATCCACGGGGACTTCTGGCACGTCCTCCTGAACATGCTGGTCCTCTTCTTCTTCGGTCCCCCCCTGGAAAGCCGCTGGGGGTCCGGGGAATTCGTGAAGTTCTACCTCCTGTGCGGACTCGGGGGCGCCGCCCTGAGCTTCCTCTTCGCCCCCACCGCCGGCGTCATCGGCGCCTCGGCGGCGGTCTACGGGGTGATGCTGGCCTTCGCCTGGTACTGGCCCGATTCCCCCATCTACATCTGGGGGATCTTCCCGGTGAAGGCGAAGTGGATGGTGGCTTTCCTCTTCATCCTCACCTTCATCTCCGCCTTCGGGGGCGCCGGTGGTGGCGTGGCCCACTTCGCCCACCTGGGCGGCCTGGCCGCGGCGGCGCTCTATCTCCGGGTGGGGAACCCCGACGGAACCGGGGGGGCGTTCCTGGGTGGGGGCGGCCGGGGGCAACGGATGGCCATCGTTCCCCGCAAGGAGGAGGAGGCCGAGGGGCGGCCCCGACGCACCCTTCGGAGGGAGAGGCGGAAGGGGGCTCTGCCGGACGAGGAACTCCTGGACGAGGTGGACCGCATCCTGGACAAGATCTCCGCCTCGGGAATGGCTTCCCTCTCCGACGAGGAGCGGCAGGTCCTGGACGAGGTGTCCAGGCGGCGGCGATCGAACTGAGGAGTCCCTACCTCACTCCGTACCAGGTCCAGTATCCCTCCGCATGTCCGGCCCCGTGGGCCCGGAAGCGGCAATCCTCCAGGATGGCCCGATGCGAGGGGGAGTCCAGCCAGGCCTGGAAGACCCGGGCGGCGGCGTCCTCCCCGCTGAAATTCCGGGCGAGGGCGTCCCCCGCCAGCACGGGGCTCACCCCGTGGGCCTTCAGGTACCCTTCCATGGATTCCCCATGGGGACCCTGGTGCCCCCACCATCCCTCAGTGGCCATGTCCCGGGCGTGGGAGGCGGCGGCGGCGGCCACCGGGTCCACCCAGGAAACGGGCCCACACCCCACCCCGGCCCGATGCCCCACCACCAATCCGGCCAGGGCGGCCTCGAAGCCGTCCCCCGCCGGGATCTCCGGGCCGGAGGGGAGTCCTCCGGCCACGGGATGGACCTCACACGCCGACAGGAACAGGGCGAGGACGGTCAGGGCAAGGGGGAGAGCGGCGCGCATGTACGGGGTCTGGAGGGGTGGGAGGACCACCGGCACCGGGATGCCCTGAGGGCCCGGTGCCGATGGGTGGGGGGCCGGGTCCGGGTCGAGGGGGATGGGACCCTATCCCCCCCGATCCGGGCCGCCCCGAAGGGAGGTGCAGAATGGGGAACAGATGTATCCTGCACAAGTCTTCCGTTGGTCAGACGGGGGGCCTCCCGCGCAGGGCCCCCGCGAAGAAGGAGATCACCAGGAGCACCAGGAAGAGGACAAAGAGGATCTGGGCGATCCCGGCGGCGGCCCCCGCCACTCCAGAGAACCCCAACACGGCGGCCACGAGGGCCAGGATCAGAAACGTCAGCGCCCATCCAAGCATGGGAAAACCTCCAGGTCAAGGGTCATTCGGCCTTCGACCTGGGAAAGGGCAGGGAGCGTGCCGGACGGGCCCCCATCCCCTCCGGATCCCTGTGGGGCAAGGGAGTTCGGGGTTCGGAGAGGAGCGGCACCGTCTGCCGCTCCACCCCGCCCGGGAGGAATCGGTTCACGTCGTGAAGGAAAATCCTGCACGACCTTTCTGCGTGGAAGGGGTCGGTCCGGTACCCAGCCAGGACCTAGTGCCCTCCCGCCTGCCCGTCCTTCCGGGGATCCGACCCCCCGGCCCATCCGCCGCCGGGAAGTCGGAGGATCATCTGGGCCCCGCCCACCGCCCCCGGTCCTGCGGTGAAGACGTCGTGTCCCCGGGCCCGGAGAGCAGCCCGGGTCTCCTCCCCGATTCCCGCCTCCAGCCCCAGCCGCAGCCCGGCGTAGTGACGGAACCGGGGCGCCTCCACCGCCGCCTGGGGGTCCATGCCGAAGAGGAGGACGTTCAGCAGGACCTGGACGTGACCCTGGGGCTGCATGGCGCCGCCCATGACCCCGAAGCTCATCCAGGGCTCATCGCTCCCGTCGTCCCGGATCCGGGTGACGAAGGCGGGGATGATGGTGTGGAAGGGCTCCTTCCCGGGGCCCACCCTGTTGGGGAGCCCGGGCTCCAGGGTGAATCCCGCCCCCCGGTTCTGGAGGTCGAACCCCGTTCCCGGGACCACCACACCCGACCCGAAGGCGAAGTAGACGGAGTTGATGAAGGAGATCATGGTCCCGTCCTGGTCCGCCACCGTGAGATAGATGGTCTCGCTCTCGGTGACGGGGGCTCCGGGCTCCACCTCCTCCCGGGCGCGCCAGGGGTCCAGCGCCTCCCGACGCCCTTGCAGGTAGGTCTCGGAGAGGATCTCGTGGGGGCTGAGGGTCATGGCCCGGGGGTCCCCCACATGGGCCGCCAGGTCGGCGTACGCCAGCTTCTTCGCCTCCACCAGGTGGTGGAGGTATTCCGGGGAGTTGTGCCCCATGACCTCCAGGGGGAGGGGCTCCAGGATCCGGAGCATCTGCAGCGCGGCGATCCCCTGGCCGGGGGGCGGGATCTCCCAGAGGCGGATTCCCCGGAAGTCGGCGGAGAGGGGCTCCACCCAGCGGGAACGGTGGGCCCGGAGGTCCTCCAGGGTGAGGAAGCCGCCGAGCTCCTGCACCCGTTCCACGATGCGGGCGCCCAGCTCGCCCCCGTAGAGGAGGTCGGGACCCTCCCGGGCGATCTCCCGGAGGGTGGCGGCGTAGTCGGGGTTCCGGAACCACTCTCCGGCGGCGGGGGCCCGCTCGCCGTCCAGCAGGTAGGTGGCCCGCGCCCCCTCGTCCTCCTTCAGTCGGTCCACTTCCTCCCCCCAGTCCCGGGCGATGATGGGGGAGACGGGGAAGCCCTCTTCCGCCAGGCGGATGGCGGGCTCCAACGCCTGGGCCAGGGTCCGGGTCCCGTATCGGCCCAGGAGGTCGGCCCACCCCCGGAGCGCCCCCGGCACGGTGATGCTCTCCGCGCCCCGGGTGGGGATGGAGGTGAGGCCCCGCTCCTCGAAGGCCTCCGGGGTCATGAGGCTCCCGGAGCGGCCATGCCCCGAGAGGCCGACCACCCGCTCCCCCCCGGCGGGCCAGAGGAGCGCGAAGAGGTCCCCTCCGATCCCCGTCATGTGGGGCTCCACCACCGTGAGGACCGCGGCGGCGGTGATGGCGGCATCCACGGCGTTCCCCCCTTCCTCCAGCACCGCCTGGCCGGCGGAGGTGGCCAGGGGGTGACTGGTGGCCACCAGCCCCCGGGGAGCATGGACGCTGGATCGCCCCGGAGAGACCGGGGGCCGGAAGGCGGGGGATGGGGGCTGCTGGGCCATGAGCGCGG
>JBJHCB010000143.1:0-6705 GCA_050485805.1 Gemmatimonadota bacterium
CGCCGGGACGGTGGAGTGGGGGTACGAGACCCATCCCGGCTACTTCGCCCAGGACCACAAGGAGGTCTTCCAGGGACGGGGGGAGACGGCCCAGGACTGGCTCTGGTCCTTCTGCCCCGGGAAGGACCTGGGGTACGTGCGGGGGCGCATGGGGCTCGTCCTCTTCTCCGGGGACGACGGGAAGAAGCGGGTGGAGTCCCTCTCCGGGGGAGAGGCCGCGCGGCTGGTCTTCGCACGCATCGCCCTGGAACAGCCCAACGTCCTGGTCCTGGACGAGCCCACGAACCACCTGGACCTGGAGTCCATCGAAGCGCTGGTGGAGGGCCTCCGGACCTTCGACGGGACCCTCATCCTGGTCTCCCACGACCGCTGGTTCGTGGGGGAGCTGGCCTCCCGCATCGTGGAGGTGGGGCGGGAGGGGATCCGGGACTACCGCGGCACCTACGAGGAGTACGTCCACGCCCTGGGCGACGACCACCTGGACGCGGATCAGGTGGTCCTGAAGGCGAAGCGGGAGAAGCGGGCCCAGGGGGGATCCGGGAGCGGATCCGGGGGAGGCGCCGGGGGGAACGGCAAGGCGCCGTCCCCACCCGAAGGGGGCCGGGCTCCCGCCCGGACCGACGGCTCGGACCGGGAGCGGGCGGCCCGGAGGAAGCGCCTGGAGAAGGAGGCGGAGGAGCTCACCGGCCGCATCGAGGCGGCGGAGTCCAGGCTCGGGGAGATCGACGCGTCCTTTGCCCGGCCTGAGTACTTCGAGGCCACCCCCCGGGAGGAGGTGCAGGCGCTCCAGGCCGAGCGGAGCGCGCTGGCGGGGAAGGTGGAGGAGCTCATGGGGCGGTGGGAGCGGGCCGAGCGGGAGCTCCAGGGGCTGGGGTAGGTCGCAGCCGGCGTCCGAAGGTGGAGTTCCCTGCATCCCAGTGCCGGTCGGGGTCCCCCGGGTCAGCGGCCCCCGCGGGATCCCGTCCGCGTCGGCTCCCCCCCGGCCCGACCCCTTCCCCAGGGGGTCCCGTTTCGGGATCTTTTCCCCTCGATTCCGGGTTCAATACCCAATTCCACAGCACCTACGTTGGTCTTCAACCCCTGAACCGGAGAACGAGCATGGGTCGGCGCGCACCCCAACACGCCACTGGATCCCGCAGGAAGGGGGGGCTTCTCCCCGTCGTCGCCTTTGCCCTGGCCCTGACGGCCCTGTGGCACTCGCCCGCTGCTGCCCAGCTCCCGGACGTGCGGTCCTCCCACGACGGGGTGTACACCCAGGAGCAGGCCGACAAGGGTGAGGAGATCTTCCAGACCCTCTGTGTGGCCTGCCACAACGAGTCCTATCCCCTCTGGGGAGCCGACTTCCTCCGGATCTGGTCGGGCCAGCCCCTGTGGAGGCTCTACGAGTACATGTCCTGGAACATGCCCTACGGGGCCGGGAATTCCCTCAGCGAAGAGGAGTATTCGGCCCTCACCGCGTACATTCTGCGGATGAACGACTATCCGGAGGGGGATGAACCCATCCCCACGGACCAGCTGGGCATCGCCTTCATCAACCTGGATCCCCACTGATCGGTCCGTCCAGCACGGTTCCCCGGGGCCGGGCGGGAGGGAGCACGGCGCTCCCTTCGCCCGGCCCCGGCTCGTTCCCGGCGGAGGCGTCGTGACCTCCGGTCCCTCCATCCTGCACCACGAGCTCGTCGCGGCCGAGGGGGCGGATCCGGACCGGTGGATCTACGTCCTCCACGGCATCTTCGGCTCCGGGCGGAACTGGGCCGGCGTGGCCAGGCGCCTCGTCCGCGCCCGGCCCGACTGGGGAGCGGTCCTGGTGGACCTGCGGGAGCACGGCGCCTCCCAGGGGTTCCCCCCACCCCATACCCTGGCCGCCTGCGCCGCCGACCTGGGGGCCCTGGTGCGGGAGACGGGTAGGGCGGCCGATGCGGTGGTCGGCCACTCCTTCGGGGGAAAGGTGGCCATGACCTGGGTGGCGGAGGGACTCCGTCCCCACCAGCTCTGGGTGGTGGACTCCACTCCGGAGGCCCAGGCCGAGGTGGGGGGCGCCCGCCGACTGCTGGATCGGCTTCGGGACCTTCCGGGTCCCTTCGGGACCCGGGATGAGCTGGTTGAGGCGCTCCAGGAGCATGGCCTCACCCCGGCCATGGGTCACTGGATGGCCACCAATCTCGCCGGGGACCCGGAACGGGGATACCGATGGCGGATCGACCTGGATTCCCTGGAGGCGCTGCTCTCCGATTTCGCCCGCCAGGATCTCTGGGAGGTCCTGACGGCTCCTCCGCCGGGGACGGAGATCCACATCATCCGGGCCGAGGGCTCGGACGTCCTCTCCGGCGGGACACTGGCCCGGGTCGAGGAGCTCGCCCGCGGTGGGGAGGTCTCCCTCCACCCCGTTTCGGGAGGGCACTGGGTGAACGTGGACAATCCGGCATCGCTCCACGATCTCCTCGTCGACGGGCTCCCCGGCAAGGGCTGACCCTCCTTCCCCCCTCCCTCAGTTCACGAAGGCCTCCTCCCCCCAGTCGGGGCAGGTTCGGACCTCACGGCGGAGGCCCCCCATGTCCGCGATCCAGCACTCGTCGAAGATGGAGCAGTAGCAGGTCTCCACATCCACCCCGGGCCAGCGGTCGTAGGCGGCGGCCGCCATGGACGGTTCGCCCAGGACCAGGACGTCCACCGTCTCCCCCGCCGGGAGGACCCGCCCCGAGATCTGGTAGACCAGGAAGGGGGCGGTGGCGATCCCGGACTCCCGGAAGAAGGTGTTCCAGTCCGGGACGGGAGTTCCGTCCACCCGGACCCGGAGCGCCTCCACCCGGGCCGGGCCCATCCCCGAGTTGCCCATGAGGACCCGGAAGCTCTCTCCGTCCCAGGCGATGCTGCCCTGGATGTGGGGCCAGACCGAGGCGCGCTGGTGCTCCCTGACGAGGTGGGTTTCGTAGAGGGAGACGAACAGGGCCGAGACCCCGATGACCACCGCCGCCATGGCCGTGATCATCTCGGGAGACCATCGCCGCCCGCCCTCCGGGCCTACCATGCCAGCGCCGCCCCCTCCCGGCGCATGTCGGCTCCCGCCCGGAGCACTCCGTTGGCCTCCCGACGGACCACGTGGAGATTCCCGAAGAAGGCGGTCCACCCCTCCACCACGGTGACGGCGTGGCCCCGTTCCTCCAGCGCCCCGCGCACCGGGGGCGGGACCCGGTCCTCCAGCGACAGGGCCAGACCCTCCGTGCTCCGGAACCGGGGGATCTCGGCGGCGTGCTGGGGCGACGCGCCGAAGACCAGCAGCTGGATCAGGGCCTGGGCCACCGTTTGGGCCTGGCCATGGCCCCCCGGGGTTCCCAGCGCCAGCTCGAACCCCCCGTCGGGACCCGTCACCAGGGTGGCCATGAGGGTGTGGAAGGGTCGCTTGCCCGGGGCGATGCGGTTGGGGTGCCCCTCCTGGAGGGTGAATCCACCTCCCCGGTTCTGGAGGACGATCCCCGTCTCCGGCTCCACCAGCCGGGAGCCGAAGCTGCTGAAGAGGCTCTGGATCCAGCTCACGGCATTCCCCTCGGCATCCACCGCGATGAGGTAGACGGTGTCCCCGTCCCCCTCCGCCGGATCCCCTCCCAGGGGCTCTCCGAAGCCGGGGGGGACCTCCGTGGCGGCCGCGGCCCCCATGTCCCCGGCTCGCTCCGCCAGGTACTCCCGGTCCAGGAGCCGGTCCAGGGGAGCCGGCGCCGTTCCGGGGTCCGCCACCCATCGGTCCCGGTCGGCAAAGGCCCGCTTCTTCGCTTCCACCAGGGTGTGGAGGAGGTCGGGATCGAGGGCGCCCCGGGCCTCCGCCAGAGCTCGGCCCTGGCCGATCCCCCGGGCCTCCGCCATGGCCAGGAGCTGGAGGAGGGCCACCCCCTGGCTGTTGGGGGGGAGGGTGTGGACCGTCCGGCCCTGGAACTCCAGGGAAAGGGGCTCCGTCCACTCGGCGGTGTGGTCCTGGAGGTCGGAAAGCCGCAACAGACCCCCTTCCGCCTCCAGGAAGCCCATCAGCGCCTGGCCCAGTCGTCCGCCGTACAGGACCTGGGGCCCCTCCTGGGCCAGGAGGCGAAGGCTCTCGGCCAGCGCCGGGTTCCGGAGGATCTCCCCCTCCCCCAGGGGCTCGCCCCCCGGGGCGTAGATGGCCTGACCCGCCTCGTTCAGCCTCCCGGCGTCCTCCGCCAGATCCTCCGCCAGGGTGTGGGTCACCACGAACCCCTCGTCGGCCAGGCGGATGGCGGGCCCCAGTGCCTCGCCCAGGCTCAGGGTCCCGTACCGTTCCAGGGTGGCGGCCCAGGCCGAGACCGCCCCGGGTACCGTGACGGCCAGGGGGCCCGACTGGGGCATGCGCTCCACCCCCCGATCCCGGAAGGTCTCCGGGGTGGCATCGGCCCCGGCCCTCCCCGAGCCGTTCAGGGCCCGGACCGCTCCCGACTCCGCTTCGTAGAACAGCGCAAAGGCGTCCCCTCCCACGCCGTTCATGTGGGGCCGCACCACCGCCAGCACGGCAGCCATGGTGACGGCGGCGTCGGCGGCGTTCCCCCCGGCCCGGAGGACCTCGTATCCCGCGGCTGCGGCCAGGGGATGCCCCGCCGCCACCGCCCCGTGGAGCCCCGAGGCCTCCGGACGGACCTGGGGAGCCGGGATCCAGGGTGCGGCCGGGGCTTCCGCCTCCGGAGGCCCGGGGTCGGGAACCGGGGGGGCGCAACCCTGGGTGACGAGAAGGAGGGCGAGGAGGAGTCGGGGGCGCATGGGAGATTCCCGGGCTGGGTGGTTCTTCGGGTGGGGCCGGGTGGGTCCCGGGCGGAGCGGTTCCTCGGGGAGGGTGCCTCCCCCGCGTCGCTTCGGGCAAGGTGCGGACCTGCGGGGGAACGGGAAACCCTCTTCCGGCGCGACTCTTGCTTTTCCGGTCCTGCCGTCCAGTCCGGTTCCCCTGACCCTCCGCTCCTCCACCGACCTCCCCATGCCTTCCGGAAACCGCTTCGGGACATGCCGTCCCGCCGCCCTCCTGGCCCTTCCCACGGTTCTCTCCACCATGCTCAGCTGCACGCCCGGAGGCCCAGGGGTGGAACGCACCTGGGACGATCTGACCCAAACCGGGAGTGGGGAGGGGTTCGACCCGTCCGTGCTGGAGGGTCTCCCGGAGCCGGCCCGACGCTACCTGCTCCACGCCATCGACCCGGGAACTCCGCCGGCGGGCTCGGTGGAGCTCCGGATGCACGGCGACATCCGCCTGGATCCCGAGCGGGACCCCATCGCCATGGCGGCGGAGCAGATCCTGGCCCCCGGAGCCGGGTTCATCTGGCGGGCCCGCACCTGGGGTGGGCTCATGCGGATCCGGGGGTTCGACCTCTATGCGCAGGAGGACGGTCGGATGGAGTGGCGCCTCTTCGGATTGATCCCGGTGATGCGGGCGGCGGGCCCCCACGTGACCCGTTCGGCGGCGGGGCGGCTGGCCATGGAGTGGACGCTGATTCCCACGGCCCTCCTCCCTGGGCGGGGAGCCACCTGGGAGGCGGTGGATGGGGACCGGGCCCGGTACCACGTGCGGGTGGGGAAGGAGGAGGTCGCGGTGACGGTGGAGGTGGACCCCGCTGGGCGGCCCACCCGGGTCAGTGCCCTCCGGTGGCGAGAGGAGCCGGAGCCCGGCTACGAACGCTTCGTGGTGGAGCTCTCCGGGGAGATGGAAGCGGGAGGGATCCGCATCCCCCGCCGGATGGAGGCGGGGTGGCGCCTCGGGGAGCCGGACGAGTTCCGATTCTTCCGGGCCACCCTGGACGGGGTCCGCTACAGGTAGTCCATTCAGGTTCCGTATCCCGCCATCCGGAGTGTTCCATGCGCCGACGGATCCCCGATGCCCTCTCCCTGGCCGCCGTGGCGGCCGGCGCCCTGGCGCTGAACCTCCTGCTCCCGGGTCGGGCTTCCGGCCAGGAGGCGCCCACGCCCGTGGACGGACCGCCGTCCCCCTCTCCGGCCGCGCTGGATTCCGCACGATGGGCCGCGGAGCGGACCCATCTCCGGCGGGTGGGAGCCTGGGGGCTGGCCTCGATGGTGGGCGGGACGGCCCTGGCCCTCGGCCAGGCCCGGGAGGACCGCCCCACCCGCCACGGGTTCGGGGTGCAGACGGCCGCCTGGGGCGGGATCAACACGGCCATCGCCGCCGGCGGCCTCCTCCTGGGAGGTCGGGGGGAGGCCCCCCACACCCTGTCGGAGGCCGTGGGCCGGGAGGAGCGGTGGAACCGGATCCTCCTGGTCAACGTGGGGCTGAACGCCGGGTACATGATGACGGGCACCGCCCTGGTGATGGCGTCCCACCGGGGGTTGGAGCGGGGCGAAGAGGTCCGGGGCCACGCCACCGCGGTGATCCTCCAGGGGCTGGGGCTCCTGGTCCTGGACGGTCTGGCGTGGTGGGAGAGCCGTGACCGCCTCCTGGGGACCCGGAGCCTCCTGGACCGGGTGGAGTGGGGAGGCCTGCCCGGAGGGGGTGTGGGGGTCTCCATTCCCCTCCCCTGACCCCCCCCGAGGCTACCCTCGGGGGACCGGACCTCCCCACCCCGCCTCCAGGGCCTCCCATGCCCCGGAAGGGAGCTCCTGCCCGGATCGCCGCTCCCACTTCACCAGCGACCGGACCAGGCGCCGCAGCATGGGCTCCCCGGCCAGGCTCCGGCCCTCGGGGGCCACCCGCACCCTGCCCAGGTC
>JBJHCB010000144.1:0-6675 GCA_050485805.1 Gemmatimonadota bacterium
GGACGAGACCTTCCCCGCCGGGAGCTACGTGGTGCGGATGGACCAGCCCTATTCCCGGGGCGCCGACATGCTCCTGGACCGGCAGCACTACAGCCCCGACGACCCGGCCCCCTACGACGACGTGGGGTGGACCTTCGGACCCCTCTACAACGCCCGGACGGTCCGGGTGGTGGACACCTCCATCCTCCAGGCCCCCATGGCCCTGGTGGAGGATGAGGTCCGGGCGGCGGGGGGCGTGGTGGAGGCCGACGCCGCCACCACCGCCGCGTACCTGATCCGCTTCAACGCCGACAACAACCTCACCGCCTTCCGCTTCGCCCACCCCGACCTCCAGATCGAGGCGGCCCGGGGCGGCTTCGAGGCCGCGGGGGAGCGATTCGGCCCGGGGAGCTTCATCCTCCGGACCGATGGCAACCCGCGGGAGCTGGGGCGGATCCTGGAGGAGGCGGGCACCCAGTACGGATTCACCGCCTTCGCCGCGACCTCCGTCCCCTCGGTGGCCACCCACCCGGTGGCCCTTCCCCGCATCGCCCTGGTCCACACCTGGCTCACCACCCAGAACGAGGGGTGGCTCCGCATCGGACTGGACGAGTACGGGGTGCCCCACGACTACATCTCCATCCACGAGGTCCGGGACACCCCGGATCTCCGTTCCCGCTACGACGTGATCCTCATGGGGCCGTCGGTGGCGGACCCCATGATGCTCCTCAACGGGGTCCAGGGCGATGACCCCATTCCCTGGCAGGCATCGGAGCACACTCCCCACATCGGCCGCCAGGCATCCTCCCCGGACATCCGGGGCGGCCTGGAGCTCCAGGGGGTCATGAACCTGCAGCGGTTCGTGGAGGCGGGGGGGACCCTCCTCACCATCGGAAACTCCAGCGTCCTTCCCGTGCACTTCGGACTGGCCCCCGGGGTGTCCACCCGCGAGCCCCAGGGACTCTGGGCTCCGGGAGGGGTCTACCGGGCAAGTCGGACGGACGATCGGAGCCCCCTGGCCTGGGGGTACGACGAGGAACTCGGTGTATACTTCAACGCCGGCCACGGCCCCCTCCTGAACGATGGGCGTCCCCGTCCGGGGGCCCGTGCCCCCACCATCCCCGACGGGAGCACCACCGCCCGCCGCTCCGGGCGGGGCGGCATCGACGAGCGGGACCAGCCCCAGGCCCGGGGTCAGGATTGGGGTCGGGAAGGGGTGCAGGCCTTCCTGGAGGAACATGGGGAGGACGCCGCCGGCGGGGGCTTCGGCTTCTTCGGCATGGGGATGGGCCCGAACCCGGACGTCCGCACCGTCTTCCGGTTCCACGAGGATCCCACCCAGCTCCTCATCTCCGGCGGGCTCGTGAACGGACGGGAACTCACCGGATCCCCGGCGCTGGTGGATGTGAAGGTGGGAGACGGACATGTGATCATGTTCTCCTTCAACCCCTTCTGGCGGAGCGCCACCCTGGGCTCCTACAGCCTCCTCTTCAATGCCCTCCTGCACCACGGGAACCTGGACGTGGGAGCCGCGGTGGCCGAAGAGGACCGCTGACGCCATGTCGGTTCAGGATGGGCCTCCCGCTTCCCCCCAGGGGGCGGGGGGCCCTTCCCGTTCCGGCCCCCGGGTGGGACCCGACGGCAGCTCCGGCTGGTGGCACCGTCATCTCCACCGCACCATGGTCTTCGCCGCCCGGACCTACTACCAGGTGACGGTGGCGGGAGAGGGCGTGCCCCGGCGGGGTCCCGTCCTCCTGGTGGCCAACCACCCGAACTCCCTCCTGGACCCCGCCGTGGTGGCCATGGCGGCGGCACGTCCCATGCGCTTCCTGGCCCGAGCCCCCCTCTTCCGCCACCGGGGGATCGGATGGATGGTGAGGGGCTCCGGGTCCATCCCCATCTACCGGAGGGCCGACGACCCCGAGCTCATGGGCCGGAACCTGGACACCTTCCACGCCGTCCAGGAGGCGTTGGCCGCCGGTTCCGCGGTGGGAATCTTCCCCGAGGGACTCTCCCACTCGGAGCCCGCCCTGGCCCCCATCAAGACGGGGGCGGCCCGGATCGCCCTGGCCACGGCGGGGCTCCGGGGGGGATCCTTCCCCATCCTCCCCGTGGGGCTCACCTTCCGGGGCGGGAAGGAGCGGTTCCGATCCGACGCCCTGGTGCTGGTGGGGAAGCCCATCCGGTGGAGCGACCTGGCGGGGGAGGACCCCGGGAGCCAGGAAGTGGTGCGACAGCTCACCCGGAGGATCCAGGCCGGCCTCTCCCGGGTGACGGTGAATCTCCAGCGCTGGGAGGACCTCCCGGTGGTGGAGATGGCCGAGGCCGTGCACCAGGCGGAATACGGCCGGAACCGGAACCCCAATCCGGTGCGATGGCTGGCCCGGATGCGGCGGACGGCCCGGGCCCTGGAGCAGGCCCGGGCAGAGGGAGATCCCGGAGCCGAGGCCCTGGCCGAGGGCCTCGTCGGACACCGGCGGGTCCTGGAGAGCGTCGGGCTCTCCCCGGCGGACCTCCACCAGGTGCCCCGCACTTCGGTGGCGGTCCGCTGGACCCTCCGGAACCTCCTCTTCTTCGGGGTGGCGGCACCCCTGGCGGTGCTGGGATGGCTGGCCTTCCTCCTCCCCTGGACGGTCCTGGAAGCCGCCGAGCCCCGGTTCCGACTGGAGGCGGACCGCCGGGCCACCTACCGGGTGCTGGGAGGCGCCGTGGCCTTCGGGGGTTGGGTCCTGCTCCTGGCGCTGCTGGCCCGGTACGGGCTGGGATGGCGCCCGGCCATGGTTCTCCTGGCCATCCTCCCGGCGCTGGGCTTCACCACCCTGGCCATCCGGGACCGTTGGAGGGACGCCATCTCCGACCTCCAGCGCTTCCTGGTCCTCCGGGGGCGGGCCGACCTCCGGACCCGCCTCCTGGTCCGGCAGCGGGAGCTGGCCGACGAGATCCGGAGGATGCAGCGACGACTCGAGGAGGGACGATGGGAGGAGGGACGATGAAGGGGATGCCTGGACGATGGGAAGCTGGGGGGGCGGGCCTCCTGGGGTCCGCCCTCCTCCTGGTGTCGGCGGTGGCGGGGGCCGGCTGCGCCCCCCAGGCCGGCGGGGAAGCGCCCGCTTCGGACCTTCCCGAGGCCACACCCCTGGAGGCCTCGGGGTTCTCCCGCCTCACCTCCCACGAAGAGCTGGTGGAGTTCCTGGAGGCGGTGGCGGAGGCCAGCCCCCGGGCGACCCTCCGGGAGCTGGGCATCTCGGTGGAGGGGCGCCGGATCCCCTACCTGGAGGTGGGGCTGGGCGCCTTCGGCCAGGACCGGGCGGGGAAGACCCTGGTCCTGGCCTTCGCCCAGCAGCACGGGAACGAGCCTTCGGGAAAAGAGGCCGCCCTGCAGCTGGCGCTGGAGCTGGCCCGGGGAGACCATGACGCCCTCCTGGAGGGGTGGACCTCCTTCTGGTCCCCCAGGTGAATCCCGACGGGGGAGAACGCCACCAGCGCCAGAACGGGGAGGGGGTGGACCTGAACCGGTCCCACCTCATCCTGGACGGCCCCGAGGTGGTGGCCCTCCGGGACCTCTTCCACAGGTGGGAGCCGGAGGTCACCGTGGATGTCCACGAGTACTACCCCTGGAGCGAGGCCTGGCTGGAGGAAGGATGGCTCCGCCTCTGGGACGTGCAGATCGGGCTCTCCACCAACCTGAACACCGACCCCGGCCTCCTGGCCATGGCGGAGGAGGGATTCCTCCCCTTCGCCCTGGAGGCATTGGAGGCCCGGGGGTTCACCGGACACAACTACGTGGTGGGCTCCCCCGCCTCCCTCCGGTACTCCACCACCGACGTGAACGACGGGCGGCAGGGGTTCGGGATCCTGAACGCCCTGTCCTTCATCTTCGAGGGGAAGCGGAGCGAGCCCCTGGCCGAGGACATGGAGCGGCGGGCCGAGGGGCAGCGCATCGCCCTGGAGGCCCTCCTCCGCTTCTCCGCCCAGGAGGGGGCGCGGATCCGGGAGGCGGTCAGGGAGGCCCGAGCCGGGGTGGGACCGGAGTCGGGACGGCCCTTCGTCCTGGCCATGGGGCGGGAGGGGGACGGATCTCCCCTGGAGGCGCCCATGGAGGCCGTCCGCCGCGGGGTCCAGGGGTGGGAACCCACGGGAGACACGGTGACGGCCACCATCGAGGCGTGGTTCCCCCGGGTGGTGGCGGAGCGGACCACCCCCCTCCCCGTGGGATACCTGGTTCCCGCGGGCGAGACGGAGCTCCTGGAGCTCCTCCGTCGCCACCGGGTGGAGATGACGCCGCTGGATGGAGGCGAGCTCCTGGGGGTGGAGCGACTCTCCATCGCCGGCTTCACCGAGGTGGAGCTGGAAGGCCCCACCCGCCTTCCCGAGGTGAGGGGGGAGGCGGGCTTCTACACCGCCCAGCCCGGCGACCACCTGGTCCCCACCGCCCAGCTCCGAGGCCTCCTGGTGGCCAGCGCCCTGGAGCCCGCCTCCATGCACGGACTGGCCCGATATCCGGCCTTCGGACAGCTGGGGAGGGAAGGCCCCCACCCCATCCTCCGGGTCCTGGAGGCCCCGTGAGACACCGCCTCCTTCTCTCCCTCGTGGGGGCCGCCCTCGTCCCGGTGCCGGCGGCGATCCTTCCGGGAGGCCCCCTGGTGGCCCCCATCCCCGCCCAGGCCCAGACCCGTTCCCTTGAGATCGACCGGTTCGATGCCCGGATGGAGATCGGGGAGGACGGCAGCATCCAGGTGACGGAGACCCTGACGGTCCGCTTCACCGGGAGCTGGAACGGGATCGAGCGGGAGTATTCCCTGGCCCATCGCACCGCCCAGGGGAGGCGGGCCCGCCTCCGGATGGAGGTGGGGGAGATCACGGATGGGGAAGGGGCTCCGCTGGAGGTGGAGCGGTCCGGGGGAAGGAGCCGGGTGGACCTCCGGATCTGGGTCCCCGGGGCCCAGGACACGGTGCGCACCGTGGTCATCCCCTACCGGATCCTGGACGGCGTCCGCTTCTTCGGATCCCCGGGGGAGGAGGACTTCCGGGATGAGGTCTACTACAACGTCACCGGGACGGACTGGCGGATCCCCATCCTGGCGGTGGAGACCCGGATCCGCCTGCCGGACGGGGGCACGCCCACGGAGGTGTGGGGCTACACCGGCCCGGCGGGTGCCACCGAGCGGGCGGTGGAGATGGGGGAGGAGGGGGGAGAGACCTGGATCCGGACCACCCGCCCCTTCGGGCCCGGCGAGGGGCTCACCCTTTCCGTGAGCTGGCCGGGCGGGAGCGTGGCCCGGCCCACCCCTGGGGACCGATTCCGGGGCGGACTCCGCGGCCTCTGGCCCCTGGGGCTCCCCCTCCTGGCCCTGGCGGGGATGGGGAAGACCTGGTGGCGGCGCGGGAGAGATCCCCGGGGAAGGTCCCTCATGGTGGAATACGAGCCCCCGGAGGAGCTCACCCCCGCAGAGGCGGGGACGCTGGTGGATCACCGGGCCGAGATCCACGACATCACCTCCACCCTGGTGGACCTGGCGGTGCGGGGACACCTGCACATCGAGGAGATCCCGGGGGACCGGAGGCCCACCTTCCTGGGCGGTCGACGGGAGGACTGGGTCTTCCATCAGCGCCTCCCCCGACGGGACTGGGTCGTCCTGGCGCCCCACGAACGGGCCTTCCTGGAGGGGCTCTTCCCCCCACCCCAGCCCACGCCCCCCCAGGCCGGGGAGCTGGTGTCCGCCCTGGGTGCCTCCTTTCGGGAATGGCGCCAGGCCCGGCGGGAGGGCCGGGGGTTCGACGCCGGGGGCTTCCTGGAGGATTGGATCCGGGAAAACCGGCGGGAGGCCGGGCAGCCGGACGCGGAGGACGAGGAGATCCTGGCCACCGTGAAGCTCTCGGAGCTGGAGAACCGGTTCTATCAGCACCTGGGGAGGATCCGGACCCGGATCTACGGGTCCCTCAAGGAGAAGGGCCTGTATCTCCGTCGCCCCGACCACCAGGTACAGCGGTGGGCGGGCTTCGGGCTCGTCTTGATGGTGCTGGCGGTCTTCGCGGGGATCGCCATGGACGCCCTCTCCCGGGGGGGCGGACTCCTTCCCGAACCCTGGGCCGCCGGGGTGGGGGTGGGACTCTCGGGGCTCGTGGTCCTGCTGGTGGCCCAGGGGATGGGGGTGCGCACCGAGGCGGGAGTGGCGGCCCGGGACCGGGTCCGGGGGTTCCGGGAGTTCCTCTCCCGGGTGGAGTCGGACCATTACCGTCGGGTGATCCTGACCCCGGAGCTCTTCGAGCGGTACCTCCCCTGGGCCATCGCCCTCCGGGTGGATGCCCGTTGGGCCCGGGCCTTCGAGGGGATCTACCGGGAACCGCCGGAGTGGTACAGCGGGGGCGCCTCGGGGGCCTCCTTCCGGGCCAGCACCTTCACGGCCCAAGTGGGTTCCCTCTCCACCCGGGCCGGACAGAGCTTTTCGTCCTCTCCGGGCGGAAGCTCCGGATCGGGGGGTGGGGGAAGCTCGGGGGGAGGTTCGGGGGGAGGCGGGGGGGGAGGGTTCTGAGGTCCCATGTATCGACGGTGCCTCTTCTGCGCCTCCGACCTGGGGACCAACGACGTCCTTGAGCCCTTCCCCATCGGCCGTCGTCTGGCCTTCCATCAGGCGAAGGGTCGCCTCTGGGTCATCTGCCAGCGCTGCGAACGGTGGAACCTCTCCCCCCTGGAGG
>JBJHCB010000145.1:0-6638 GCA_050485805.1 Gemmatimonadota bacterium
TTTCGATCTCCGCTTCCAGTCGTGCCTTGATCTCGTCGAGCATGGGTCCCCTCATCCCGCTGGAGGCCGATGACAAAAAGGCCCCGGGGCCCGCGCCGACCGCCCCTGCTCCGGCGGATGACGGGCCCCAGGCACCGTTCTCGTGGCCCGGTCCGACCCCCCGGGCGTTTTCCATTCAGAAATGTACTACTCGCGCTCGCGGCAGGGGAGGGTTGACCCCACAGGACGATGTCTTGATATTGGATTCTCGCTAGAGGCCCATCAGGTGATGCTCCACTCGGGAGTCCGGGCCCCCTCCGGACCCGGTCCCAACATGTCGCTCCTGAGATCCCTCATTCCCCACCCGTGGGGATGGGCCACCCTGGCCCCTGTGGCCTGTGCCGTCCACTGCGCTGCGGCCCCCCTCCTGGTCCTGGTGGCCCCGGCCCTGGTGGAGAATCCCGCAGTGGAGTCCGGGCTGCTGGCGGCCACGGTGATCCTGGCCGGGGTGGCCCTCACCCTGGGTTTCCGTCGGCACGGAAGTCCCTGTCCGACGGTCCCGGTCCTGGTGGGGGTCCTGGCGTGGTGGGCATCCCTCTCCCATGTTTTCCATCCGGTCCCTGAGGATCTCAGCACGGCCGTCGCGGCCATGGTCGTGGCGGGCGGCCTGTTCTGGAACGCCCGCCTCCACTGCGGCGCGGGACAACCTGCCGGCGCGGGGTGCACGGCCTGCCAGTCGGGGGGATCGACCCAGTTTGCCGAGGAAGAAACGCCTCTCGAGGGAGGGGCCGAGGGGAACGCCCGCCCGGGAAGGGGGTTCCCGGCAGGCGCCGGTGCCCCCGGGGTCCTGGGATCCTGATCCTGGGATCCTGGTCCGGGAGACCCGGGCCCTTCCTCCCAGCCCGCGATTCGATGCAACGTGAGACCCGACAGAGGAAGGCGATCCGGAAGGCCCTGCTGGAGGCCGGCCACCCCCTGAGCCCCCGGGAGATCCACGAGGCCGCTGCGGTGGATGTGGAGGGATTGGGGATCGCTACCGTGTACCGGAATGTGAACGCCCTCCTGGACGACGGGTGGCTGGTGGCCGTGGAGCTTCCTGGAGAGCCACCCCGGTACGAGCGGGCCGGGAAGGCCCACCACCACCACTTCCACTGTCGGAAGTGCGACCGGGTCTACGAGGTGGAGGGGTGCCCGGGGAACATCAAGGCGGTGACCCCCGAAGGCTTCACCCTGGAGCGGCACGAGTTCGTGCTCTACGGTCTCTGCCTTTCCTGCGCGGCGTGAGGGTTCCCGGGAAGTCTCCCGTCCCTCAGCTCTCCGCCTTCTCCTCCGTCCGGCGCTCCGCCTGGTCCGCCAGGGCCGTCAACCGGGCCATCCCCTCCTCCAGCTCCTCCCCGGAGCGGGCCGCCAGGTTCACGTGCCCCACCTTCCGTCCGGGGCGAGGCGCCTTGTCGTAGAGATGGAGCCGCGCCCCTGGGACCTTCAGGATCTGCTCCCGGGGCGGGATTCCACCGATGAGGTTCACCATCCCCGCCCACCCTTCCCGTAGCTCCGTCGGCCCCAGGGGAAGCCCCAGGATCCCCCGGAGGTGGTTCTCGAACTGGCAGGTCCGGGCTCCATCCTGGGTCCAATGCCCCGAGTTGTGGACCCGGGGCGCCATCTCGTTGGCCAGAAGCCCGCTGCCGGTGTCAAAGAACTCCACGGCCAGGACCCCCACGTATCCCAGCTCGTCCAGGATCCGCCCCGCGTAGTCCTCCGCCTCGTCCTGGAGCCCCTCCTCTCTCACCCCCTCCCCCGGAGCCCGGCTCGTCCGGAGGATCCCGTTCCGGTGCCGGTTCTCCACCAGCGGCCAGGCCCGGGTCTCTCCGGTGGTGGAGCGGGCCACCAGACAGGAGAGCTCACGACGAAAGGAGACGAAGGCCTCCAGGATCAGGGGGCGGGTCCCCAGGCGCCGCCAGGCCCCCTCCAGATCGGCCTCCCCCTCGAGGACCACCTGACCCTTCCCGTCATACCCGAGGCGCCGGGTCTTCAGGACCGCGGGAAGCCCCAGATCGGCCACCGCCGCCGACAGCTCCTCCCGGGTGTCCACCCGACGGAAGGGGGCCACGGGAATCCCGAGGGAACGGAAGGTCTCCTTCTCCACGGCCCGGTCCTGGGCCACCTCCAGGGCTCGAGGCGCGGGGTGGACCGGAAGACGGAGCGCCAGGGAGCGGGCCGCCTCCACGGGAACGTTCTCGAACTCGTAGGTCACCACTTCCAGGCCCCTGGGGAACCGCTCCAGCGCTTCCGGGTCGTCGTACGATGCCCGCACCACGGGGCCCAGTTCCTCCACCGGGAGATCCTGCCCGGGTTCCAGGAAGCGGAAGCGCAGCCCCAGGGGGCGTCCCGCCAGGGCCAGCATCCGACCCAGCTGGCCTCCCCCCACGATCCCCACGCGGGGGCCGGCCCCCTGGGACGGGAAGGGATGAGCCCCGTCCGCGGTCACGGACTCGGAACCGATGGATCGGGGTCCCTGAGCACCGCTTCGGTGCGGGCGTCGCGGTAGGCCCTGAGCCGTTCCCGGATCCCAGGATCCCCCCCCGCCACGATGGAGGCGGCCAGGAGGGCGGCGTTGATGGCCCCCGCCCGCCCGATGGCCAGCGTCCCCACCGGCACCCCTCCCGGCATCTGGACGATGGAGAGGAGGGAGTCGAGGCCCTGCAGGGCCCGGGACTGTACGGGCACCCCCAGGACGGGGAGGATCGTCTTGGAGGCGATCATCCCCGGCAAGTGCGCCGCTCCCCCGGCCCCGGCGATGATCACCCGGATCCCCCGGGCCTCCGCCTCCTCCGCGAACCGGAAGAGGAGATCCGGGGTCCGGTGGGCGGAGACCACCCGGAACTCGTGGGGCACCTCCAGGGAGGCCAGGGTCTCCACGGCCTGGGACATGGTCTCCCAGTCGGAGCGGGAGCCCATGACCACGGCCACCACCGGCGTCTCGGCGGGTTGGGACGGTTCGTTCATGGAGCGGAGAGCGGGGCGCCTCGCGGGGCGCGTGTGGGGGGTATGGGGACGGTTGGTCCCCGGGCCTCCCATGGTGTCCGCGGCCCCTTCCCCGGTCAAGGGCCCCTCCGGCACCGGAACGATGGCCCCGGGGGTCGGGTTCCACCCCGTGGGGCTCCGGTGGGGCTCCCGGCGCGGCGCGCCCCGACCCCGGGGCGCTCGACCGGTCCGCCCCGGCCGCCCCCACGCTCGCCCCGTCCCCCGTGTCCCTCCTCGTGCCGCCACGTGCCATGCCCCCCGTCCCGCGCTCCCTCGACGATCCCGAGCTCCTCCCCTTCCTTCCTCTGATCTGGGTCGCGTGGGCGGACGGAATCCTCGACCCCCGGGAGCTCCGGCACGTGTCGGAGCGCATCGCCGACACCTGTGAGCTGGATCCCGGAACCCTGGAGGGGCTGGGCGCGTGGCTCGATCCGGAGCACCCCCCATCCCCCGGGGAGCTGGCCCGCCTCCGGGAGCGGATCCGGGAAGGTGCGGCCGGAGTGACTCCCGGGGAGCGGCGGTCCCTGGCCGCTCTCGGGGTGTCCCTGGCCCGGGATCGGGGAGAGGACCCCGGGCGTTGGGGTTCGGAATCCGGACTCCAGACCCTGGAGGCCGTGGAGGAGCTCCTGGGGGTGCTGGGAGGGGAATCCGCCCGCGCCCTCCTGGCCCCGGAGCCCGCCCTCCCGGCCCCGGAGCCCGAGCCTCCTCCGGCCCCCACCTTCGACGTGCTCCGGATGCGGCGCTACCTGGACGGGCCCCTCGGCACCCTCCGCCGGGAGGTGCTGGAGCTCCTCAGGGACCCCCGCTTCCAGGCCCCTCCGCCAGGCACCTCCATCGACCGCCACCGCGAGCGGACCCTGGACGCCCTCCGGGAGCTGGCAGACCGGGGGTACGGGCTCCGGGGGCTCCCCGACGCGGTGGGAGGAGAGGACGACATCCCCGGCTCCATCGCGCTGTTCGAGACCCTGGCCCACGGGGACATGAGCCTGCTGGTGAAGTTCGGGGTCCAGTTCGGCCTGTTCGGCGGGAGCATCCTGCAGCTGGGCACCGAGACCCATCACCGGCGCTGGCTCCGGGACATCGGGACCCTGGCCCTGCCGGGCTGCTACGCCATGACGGAGGTGGACCATGGATCCAACGTCCGGGAGATCGAGACCCGGGCCCGGTACCTTCCCGGCGAGGGCGCCTTCGAGATCCACACCCCCCACCCCGGGGCCCGGAAGGACTGGATCGGGAACGCCGCCGTGGACGGCCGGATGGCCACCGTCTTCGCCCAGCTGGAGGTGGAGGGCGAGGAGCACGGCGTCCACGCCTTCGTGGTCCCCCTCCGGGACGAGGAGGGCGAGATCCTGCCCGGAATCGAGATCGAGGACTGTGGCCCCAAAGTGGGGCTGAACGGGGTGGACAACGGCCGCATCGCCTTCCAGCGGGTCCGCATCCCCCGGGACCACCTCCTGGACCGCTTCGGGCAGGTCACCGGCGAGGGAAGGTACGAGAGCCCCATCAACTCCCCGGGTCGACGCTTCTTCACCATGCTGGGCACGCTGGTGAAGGGGCGCATCTCCATTGCCGCCGCCTCCGTCTCCGCGGCCCGCACCGCCCTGGCCATCGCCCTTCCCTACTCGGCCCGGCGTCGCCAGTTCGGGCCTTCGGGGGGCCCCGAGATCCCGGTGCTGGACTTCCTGACCCATCAGCGCCTCCTCCTTCCCCGCCTGGCCGGCACCTACGCCCTCCACTTCGCCGTGCGGGAACTCATGGGGGAGCACGACGAGGCCCAGGAGGAGGAGGAGCGGACCCGGGTGGAGGTGCAGGCGGCGGGCCTCAAGGCCTACGCATCCCGCCACGCCGTAGAGACCATCCAGGCCTGCCGGGAGGCCTGTGGGGGGCAGGGATACCTGGCGGCCAACCGCTTCGGGACGCTCCGCGAGGACGTGGACGTCTTCACCACCTTCGAGGGGGCCAACGTGGTCCTCCTGCAGCTGGTGGCCCGGGGACTCCTGGGCCGCTACCGGGAGGAGATGGGGGATCTGAACCTGCGGCGGCTGGTGCGGCTGCTGGCCGAGCGGGCGGGGACCGAGGTGACCCGTCGCAACCCGGTGCGCTCCCGGCGGACGGGGGAGGAGTTCCTCCGGGATCCGGAGATGCACCTGGAGGCCCTCCGCTTCCGGGAGGAGCGCCTGCTGGGCACGGTGGCGCGTCGCCTGAAGTCGCGCCTGGACGGGGGCATGGACTCCTTCCAGGCCATGAACGAGTGCCAGGACCACCTGGTGGCCCTGGCGGAGGCCCACGTGGAGCGGGGGATCCTGGAGAGCTTCCGGGAGGGGGTGGCCCGGGCCCCCAACCCGGGCATCTCCGAGGTGCTGGGGAACCTGGCCGAACTCTGGGCCCTGGCGCGCCTGGAGGCCCACCGGGGGTGGTTCCTGGAGGTGGGCTACATGGAGGGGAGCCAGACCCGGGCCATCCGGGCCCAGGTCAACCGGGTCTGCGGCGAGATCCGGGACCAGGCCCTTCCCCTGGTGGACGCCTTCGGGATCCCCGGGGACCTGCTCTCAGCCCCCGCCGCCCAGCCCCGCGGGTGAGGGGGCTCATGCTCCGGGGGTGAGGGGGCGCTCGCCCGGGACTTCCCGCTACCCCCCGTGGCTGGTGAAGACCCGGGTGGTCCCGTCCCGCTGGAAGACCAGGACGTCGTAGGGGTCGACGCGGTCTCCCACCTCCATTCCCGGCGAGCCGATGGGCATCCCGGGAACGGTGAGCCCCAGGGCGTCGGGCGCCTCTGCCAGGAAGGCCCGGATATCGTCGGCGGGGATGTGCCCCTCGAAGAGGTATCCGTTCACCACCCCGGTGTGGCAGGAGGAGAGCTGGGGCAGGATCCCAAGGGAGGCCTTCACGTCCCCCATGTCGTAGCGGAGGACCGACTCCACCTCGAAGCCGTTGGCCTCCAGGTGGTCCACCCAGAGGGAGCAGCATCCGCAGGTGGGGCTCATGTAGACCCGCATCTCAATGGGAGCCTCCCGGTCCAGGGGGATGGGCTCCCGGGGACCCTGGGGAAGGGGCTCCACCCCCTCCAGCGGCTCGCCCGGGGAAATGGAGGCCGGAGCGTCCATGGCCACCGACATCCCGGAGTCCCGGGTGACGGTGAACCAGAGGGCACCCAGCACCACGGCCAGGGCCAGGGGGATCCAGACGAGCCAGGGGCTGGGACGTGCGCTCATGGGGGTCTTCCGTGGGAAGGGCGAAGCAGGGATCGATCCGGCGTCAACGTAACACGGCGAGCCGGGGAGGGGCCATCGGCGCCATCCGCAGGGCACCGCCCCCGGGCTCCTGTTGGAACCCCGTTGGGGCGGGACGGATCCACCCGCCCCCAGTACCCGGTCCCTAACCCCGGTCGCCGTCCGCTGCGGTCCCCCCCATCTCCCGGGGGAGCCCGGGAAGGGCGAAGAGGAGCACCCCCACCACCACCAGGACGTTGGTGATGAGGAAGAACGTGGCCTCCTCCAGGGGGAGCCCCAGGGGCCGGGGCCCCAGGGTGTAGTCGCGGGAGATCTCCCAGATCCCCGCCCGCATGGCCACGATGTCGGCGCCCCAGAGCCAGAGGGTGGGCACCCCCACCGCGAGCCCCATGACGTGGACCATGCGCC
>JBJHCB010000146.1:0-6638 GCA_050485805.1 Gemmatimonadota bacterium
AATCCACCCTCCCGGGCCATCACGGTGGCCTACCTGCAGGTGGTGGCAGCCGGCGTCCTCTGGGCGCTCTCCGGCCCCTTCAGCGTGGCCCTCTTCCGGATGGGGATCCCCCCCACCTCCGTAGCCATCCTCCGGCCGGCCGCCGGGGTCCTCTTCATGGCCCTCCTCCTCCTCCCCCGCGGCCTGGGGGCCTTCCGGCTGGACCGGCGGGGAGCCCTGGGGCTCCTGCTGGCCGGAGGGGCGATCGTGGGGACCTTCCAGCTCGCCTACCAGATGTCCACGGCGGCGGTGGGGGTTCCCGCCACGGTGGCCCTCCTCTACCTGGCGCCCGCCTACGTGGTGGGGATGTCGGCGGTCTTCCTGGGAGAGCGCCTCACCCTCCTCCGTGGAGGTCTGGCGCTCCTCTCCGTGGCCGGCGTCTGGCTGGCCGTCCTGGGCACCCGGGGCGTGGACGTGGAGCTCTCGGCGGCGGGGATTCTCTGGGGCTGTCTGTCTGGGCTGGCGTACGGGACGTACACCCTCTTCGGGAAGGTCTTCGGGAAGCGCTACGGGGCGCTGGTCCCCCTGTTCTGGTCGACGCTGGGAGGGACGGTACTGCTGGGGGTGGCATGGGGAATCCGGGGGGAGCCGGTGATCCTTCCCGACTCGGCCCTGGCCTGGGGCGTCCTCCTGGCCTTCGGGTTCCTCACCATGGCGGCGGCGGCCCTTCTCCTCTTCCACGCCCTTCGGACCCTGGAGGCGGGCCGGGCCGCCATCGGGACCACGGTGGAACCGCTGGCCGCTGCCCTCCTGGCCATGCTCCTCCTGGGCCAGACCCTCACCGGCTGGGGATGGGCGGGGCTGGGCCTTCTCCTGGCGGGCGTTTCGGGAGCCTATGCCTCCGGGGCGCGGGAAGCCGGCCCCACCCCACCCCCGGACTCGCCCGCCGATTCCGCGGGATTCAGGGGGTCGGGGGAACGCCCCCGCCCGGATGCGGAGGGAGGCTGAGCGTCACCGATCCCCCCCCCTCCTCCGCGTTGGCCAGCCGGATCTCCCCCCCCATGCGGAGGACCAGGGACCGGGCGTGGGTCAGACCCATCCCCAGGGCATCGGGCTCGGAGGTCCAGAAGGGTTCGAACCCCCGCTCCAGGGCCTCCGGGGTGAAGCCTGGGCCCCGGTCGGCCACCGTGACCAGGACCCGCTCCCCGGACTGGGCCAGGGTCAGGTCCACGGTCCTCCCCTCGCCCCATCGCCCGGCGTTGGCCAGGAGGAGGAAGACGGTGTCCTTCAGGGCCTCGGGAAGGGTCTGGAAGTGGATGGGACGCTCCGGTCCGCGGACCCTGAGGGGGATCCCCGTCTCCAGGGTGTACTCCCGGGTCACCTCCTGGACCAGGCTCGCCAGGTTCTCCCGCCGGGGCTCCTCCCCGGACGGGGGGGCGGCATAGAAGGCCAGATCCTCCAGGGCATCCAGGGCGTCCTGGAGCGCCTCCCCCGGGTCGGGAAGGTCACGGGCCTCTCGGAGGGAAGGGAGGACGCCCCGCTCCAGATAGGTCAGGACGCCCTGGAGGGCGGCCTGCATCGGGTCCTCGTTCCCCCTGCCCCCCGGAGAGGGAACGGCAGGAGCCCATCCCTCGGCCAGGGTGGCCCGGAGACGCGCCACCGCATCGGGCTCGTCGGGGGGGGAGGCGGCCTCCACCCGCCCGGCTTCCATCTCCGCAGTGAGGCGTCGAAGCCCCGCTCGCAGGAGGGGGAGCTCCGGGTCCCCGGCCTGGGCGCCGCCTCCCGAGATTCCCTTCCCGGGGTCCTGGGCGGGGCGGCGGGAGACGAGTAGCCATCCCACCACCGCGGCCAGGGCCACCACCAGAATCCAGGGAAGGAGGTCAGGGCTCATGGCACTCTCACGGGGTGGGGGGAAGGACGGGCCCCGCAGACGCGGGGGTAGGGAGCTCAGGCGGACAGCTCTGAGGCGATCATTTCAGCGTGCCCCTTGGGCTTCACCTTTCGCCACGCCTTCTCGATGACCCCGTCGGCGTCGATGAGGAAGGTGCTGCGCTCGATGCCCCAGAACTTCCTCCCGTACATGGACTTCTCCTTCCAGACGCCGTAGGCCTCGGCCACGGCATGGTCCTCGTCGGCCAGGAGGGGAAAGTTGAGGTCGTACTTCGCCTTGAACTTCTCGTGGGAGGGCACCGGGTCCGGAGACACGCCCAGAACCACGGCTCCGGCTTCGGAGAGCACCGGAAGGGTATCCCGGAACTCGCACGCCTGGGCGGTGCAGCCGGAGGTGTCGTCCTTGGGATAGAAGTAGAGGATCACCCGCTTCCCCCGAAGGTCGTCGAGGGAAACGGTGGAGCCGTCGTCGGCGGGGAGGGTGAAGGGGGGAGCCTTGTCGCCTTCCTGGACCATGGTGAGCGCTCACCGTGGGTTCGGGGACGTGGGTGGGTGGGGAGGGCCCGACCGAGGGTCGGACCGCCGGCCCCGTACCCACGAAGGCGCACGGGGTTCAGCCCCCCGGGAGGGGAGGATCCGGGTCGGCGGCCACCCTCACCACCGGTTCCTGGAACTCCCAGCGACACCCCGCATCGCCCCGGGCCAGGCAGGCCGGGTGCAATACGGCTCCACCGGGACCCGCGTACTCCCGGATCACCTGCTCCACGAACCCCGTCACCAGGGCGCAGGCGTCCCCGCCCGGGTCGCTGCGGATGAGGAGGTCGTGGGCATGGTCCAGGATGAAGCCCTTCCCCGCGGAGCGCACGAGGCGCCTTCCGAAGAGCCTGCGGAGCTCCCGCTGACTCCGGGTCCGCGCCAGGGAGAGGGCCAGGCGACGGGGGAGGAGGCGTCCGAGTCGCCGGGAAGGGCGGGGGTAGAGGGCTTTTCCCACCTCCAGGAAGACATCCTCCGAGTCCGGGCGCCGGACCACCAGGCGGAGGAGGTCCATGATCTCCTGCTCGGGGATCTTCCGGCGCAGTCGTACATCGGACCGGTACCGACGGATCTGGGCCTCGATGACGTCGCTCAGACCCAGCCGCCGGGGCAGGGTCACCGACACGTTCTCGTCGTCCAGGATCTCCGCCGGCAGGTCCTGGGTGCGGAGCGTCTCCAGCACCGCCAGGGCCACCCGGGACTGGACGCGGCGGCGGCGGGAGGAGGGGCGAGACGGCGCGGTTTCGGTACCCACGGGATCCTGGAAGGGGGAGACGGTTCCGGTCCCATTCTGAGGCCTGCAGGTTCGGCAGGCAACGCCCGGCCACCCCCGGGAGGGGCGGAACCACCGGGTGGGCCCCGAACGGGACGGATTGCCCCTCCCGGCCGCGTCCGGGTACCTTCCTCCCCCCGGCCTGCCTCCGGAACCCTGCCCCCCCCTGCGCCCCCGGCGTCGGCTCGGGGGCTCCCCTTCCTCCCGTCCCCCGGCCCCATGCGGCGCTATCCGGCCTACGACCCTGCAGAGTACGTGGAGTGGACGCCTTCCCCCGACCTGGTGGAGAGGTGGGACGCCACCCTGGCGGCCTCCCCCGGCCGAGGGGCGGCGGTGGCCTCCCTGGGCGAGGAGGACCTCCTGACCCTCTACCGGAACCTGGTGCGCACCCGACTCCTGGACATCGGGCTCAAGCGATGGGTCCGGCAGGGGGTGATCTCAAAAGCATGGCTGGGGACGGGGGAGGAGGCGGTCACGGTGGGTGCGGTGCAGGCGCTGGACCCGGAGCGGGACTGGGTGTGCCCCATGATCCGGAACGCCGGGGCCTGTCCCATGATGGGAATGGCGGACGCCGACGTCTTCCGGGGATACCTGGCCACCCCCGACAGCACGTCGGGGGGAAGAGACCTGCACGTGGGGAGCCTGGAGCACCGGGTCCTCCAGCCCATCTCCCACATGGGAACCAACGTGGCGGTCATGGGGGGGGTGGCCATGGGGCTCCGGCGGGAGGGCCGGGGGGGCGTGGCCCTCACCTGGATCGGGGACGGGGCCACGAAGACCGGGGAGTGCCACGAAGGACTGAACTTCGCCGCGGTCCAGGAACTCCCCGTGGTGTTCATCCTCCAGAACAACCAGGTGGCGCTTGGAACCCCGGCGGAGCAGCACGGGGCGGGACGGCTGGACCGTCTGGGGGAGATGTATGGGCTGGAGACCATCCAGGCCGACGGAAACCACGTACTGGACATGTGGGCGGCCGTGCGGGGGGCGGTGGATGCCTGCCGGGAAGGGCGAGGCCCGGCCCTCGTCCACGCCCGCACCTTCCGGATGGGGGGCCACGCCACCCACGACGAGCGGGAGGCACGCGCCACCTTCTCCCCGGACCTCTTCCGGGAATGGGGCGCCCGGGACCCGGTGGGCTCGTACGAGACGTGGCTCACAGCCCGGGGGGTCCCCGAATCACGCCTGGAGGCCATCGAGGTGGAGGTCACCGCCGAGGTGGAGGCCGCGGCGGAGGAAGCCCTCCGATCCCGGGCCCTCGAGGTGGACCCTGAGGACGCCCTCTTCCCCGGGGTGTCCCAGGGTCCTCCCCTGCTGGGGCTCTCCCTGCGCCCGGTCTGAGCGTTCCGAGCCCGACATGGGGGTTCCGCGCCCGGCCTGGGCGTTCGGCTCTCCCCCAGGCCCCCACTCCCCGGCGAGGGCCCCCACCCCCGGCGCGGTTCCCCCTCCCCACCCCGGTTCCCGCAGGACCGCCCTACCCCCGGCCGTCCTCCTCCAGGACGAGCCTTTCTGTACTCCTTCTGTACAGTGTGTGTAGAGGGTTTAACGGGGTTTGGACCCAAATCCCCGTACAAGATCCTTGCTTCCGATAGCCCCATCCCCTATATTCCGCTCGTCGGACACAGCAATCACCTTCCCGCCGCCGGGATGGTTCCACGGGGTTCCAGTCGCACCGGAGCCCCGTTTCGGCCCCCGAACTCCCCGGCGCGGGACTCCTCCAGACAGGGATGAGACAGGGTTATGCCGAACACCGCCACGAAGGGTCTGGAGGGCTCCCCGCCCTCTCCGGGCACCTCCCCAGCTCCGGCTCTCACGGAGATGAGTGACGAGGCCCTCGTCACGGCCCACCTCGAGGGGCGCCCGGGGGCGTTCCAGGAGCTCTTCGACCGCTATCGGGATCGCCTCGTCCACTTCATCACCCGCAAGACGGGGGACCCCGACCGGGCCCAGGACCTGGTGCAGGAGGCCTTCATCCGCGTGACCCGGCACCTCCACCGGTTCGACACGGAGAAGAAGTTCTCCACCTGGGTCTACACCATCGCCAGCAACCTGTCCAAGAACGAGCTCCGGAATCGCTCCCGGAGTCCGCTGGTCCTCTTCCAGAAGCTCACCTCCAACTGGGACGACGACCACCGGCCGCTGCAGTTCGAGGACGTCTCCATGCGGCCCGACGACCTCTACCGGAAGCGATTTCTCCAGCGCCTGGTGGAGGACACGGTGGAGGAGTTGCCCGAGCATCACCGGCTGGTCTTCCGCCTCCGGGAGCTGGATGGGAAGAGCTACGAGGAGATCGCCGAGATCACCGGGGTGAACCTGGGCACCGTGAAGAGCCGCCTGCACCGGGCCCGGAACTCCTTCGCCCAGCGGATCGAGCACTTCGTCAACTGACCTGGCCGGTGGCCCCCCGGTCTCCGGGGTGGAGGGGGGCCCCAGGCGGGGATAGATTCGAGCGGCGGGTCCAGGCGGGCCCGCCGCTCGCTTTGTTTCCGGCCACCGGGAGTCACGCACCATGTTCCAGAACCTCCGCCAGGCCTTCCGGGAAGCGGTGGAGAACTTCCACGCCGAACTGAACCGGGATGCCCTTCCCGAGGCCACGGACCGGCTCCTGGCCGCCATGTCCCGGGAAGTGGTGGATGCCCACCGGCGCCTGGACGAACTCCGGAAGGAGATCCACCGGGTCCGGGGTGAAGCGGAGCGCGAGGAGGAGGCCGCCCGGACCTGTCTCCGCCGGGAGGAGATGGCCCGGAGCATCGGGGACGGGGAGACGGAGAAGGTGGCCCGGGAGTTCGCCGTCCGCCACCTGCGAAGGAAGGATCTCCTGGAGGAGAAGGCGTCGGTCCTGGAGAGGGAGATCCAGGACCGGTCCCAGGAGCTGGAGGAGATGATGACCCAGCTCAAGGGAGCCCGCGCCCGCCGGGAGGCCATGTCCGCATCGGCCGGCCGCACCCAGGCCCGGGAGCGGATCCGGGAGGCCGACGACCTCTTCTCCCAGATGGCGCGGATGGAGGCGCGGATCCAGGACATGGAGGGCCGGGCCGAGGCGGCCGCCCGCTCGAACGATCGAATCGCCTCGTCGTGATTGAAACCGTAAAGAAGCTGGAGCCCCTGGTCGAACCACAGCTGGGCCTGGTCGGACTGGGTCGTCACCCGCCGCGTATACCCGCCGAACCCGGGATAAAACCGCAGCGGCTTTGCTTCTTCCACTACCGCCGTGCTCATGTCCTGGACCGGCGGTTCGGCCCCGGCTGGCAGCACAAACAGCGCGGCAATCCCCACCAACAGCAGGCGTTTTGCATTGAATCGAACCATCGAGCACTCTCCTTCACCGCTACCATGGACCATGCCCTGGAGCGGGCAGCGCGTTACTGAACGAACAGAACCGGCGCATTCTAGCACCGGGCTGCCAGCTTTGCACGCAGAAGTGCCAGCACCGTGACAATAACCGGGAAATGCAGGAAGAAAAATG
>JBJHCB010000147.1:0-6634 GCA_050485805.1 Gemmatimonadota bacterium
CCAGGGAGTCCCGGACCGCGCCGTCGCCCGTCAGAACGTCCCCCTCATCTCCCGGAGCTTCGCGATCCGCTCCTCGGTGGGGGGGTGGGTCCGGAAGAGGCCCGTGAAGGCCTGCCCCCGGGACCCGGCCAGGGGGTTCACGATGGCGAGCTGCGCCCCGGCGGGGTTCACCTCCATGGGGATCCGCTGGGCGTAGCTCTCCAGGCGCTGCAGGGCGCTGGCCAGCCCGTCGGGGTTCCCGGCGATCTCCGCACCGGTGCGGTCGGCCTGGAACTCGTTCACCCGGGAGATCCCCATCTGGACGATGACGGCGGCCAGGGGGGCCAGGATGGACATGACGATGAGGACGATGGGGTTCCGGTCCCCGTCCCGACCCCCACCCAGGATGGCGCCCCAGCGGGCCACCGAGGCCAGCATGGCCACGGCGCCGGCCATGGTGGCGGCGATGGTGGAGACCAACATGTGGTAGTGCTTGATGTGGGCCAACTCGTGGGCCACCACCCCCTCCAGCTCCCGGCGGTCCACGAGCTTCAGGAGCCCGGCGGTGACACACACCACCGCCTTCTCGTGGTTCCGGCCGGTGGCGAAGGCGTTGGGCTGCTCCTGGGGGGCGATGGCCACCACGGGCATGGGGAGCCCGGCCCGCTGCCGGAGCTCGTCCACCATCCGGTACAGCTCCGGGGCGTCCTCGGGGCTCACGACCCGGGCCTTGTACATCCTCAGCACGGCCTTGTCGCTGAACCAGTACATGCCGAAGTTCATCACCGCCGCCAGGGCGAAGAAGAGGACCGCTCCCCCCTGTCCGAAGAAGTAGCCGCCCAGGACCACCAGGAGGGCGGTGAGTCCGGCCATGAGAAGAAAGACCTTCGTACGCTGCATGGTCGTCGTCCGTCGTGGATTCGAGTTCGCCGGGTCACCGGAGGCGATGGGACCCGGGCCCCGGCCTCCGAACCCGCGTTGCTACCCCCGGAAGGGCCCGGGGTGCCCCGTGGGAGGCGGGGGTGGGAAGGCGGTGGGAACCGGAATCTGGGTCCCCTGGCAGGGAGGTCGCCAGGGGGTCCGGAACCGGACCGGAGGTCAGTACCCCCACTCCCGGTAGAGCTCCACACCGAAGATGCGGCTGACCTGGAGGCCGGCCTCGCCGAAGGTATAGACCCCGCGTCGCCCGAAGCGGTCCTCCACGTACCCCTCCAGCGTCCAGGTGTCGGCGAAGCGCCATTCCAGGCGGGCGCCCGGGAGCTGGGCCTGGCTTCCCCCGATTCCCCGGAGGGGCCGGAGGACCAGGGCCAGGAAGAGGTTCTGGCTGATGTACTGACCCACCTCCACCTGGGTGGCGGCGAACGCCCCCCCCAAGGTCTGGGGGAGTCCGGCCACGTCCGCCTCCTGGGCCTGGGTGATGGTGAAGAAGTCCAGCCCGATCTGCCGGGCCAGGACCTCGGAGAGCTGGGTGGCGATGGTTCCGGTGACCGCACTCACCCCGGCCCCGGCCGCTCCCTCCAGGACGGAGGTCTCCCCGGACCCCAGGGCGTAGGAGGGCCGCCCGAAGATGAGATAGCTGATGAGATCGGACTGGGCGATGGGGGGCTGGGCCTCGGAGGTGAGGGTGACCCGGGGGGCCAGGAGGGTCCCCTCCACCGAGGCCACGATGTCCAGGGGCTCGCCTCCCTGCCGGCGGAGGCGATGCACCGCCTGGATGTTCAGGGACGGATTGAGCCCGGGGGTACCCACGAACTCCACGGCCCCCTCCTGTACCTGGAACTGCCGGCCGAAGGCCACGTAGTTCCCCCTGGGCGCCCCCAGGGTCCCCACCAGGAGGATGTCGCGCCGGGCCCGGTCGAAGGCCACGATCAGCCCCCCCTCGATCTCCACGTTGAGCTCCCGGCTCCGGATCCAGAAGTCCCGCTGGATGGCCAGGTCCACGTCCACCCGGAGGTTCTGGATGAACGGGTTCTGCGCCGCCTCCACCACGGGGCGAACCGCCACCAGGGTGGTGTCCACCACGTCGAAGAAGGAGGGATCGGTGAGGTCCACCACCTCGGCGGTACGGATGAACTCCTCCAGGTAGACGGTGCCCTGCTCCACCCGGACGTCCCCGGTCACCCGGGGACGGGTGTAGCTCCCGGTGAGATTCACCCGTCCCCCCACCCGTGCTTCCAGATCCCGACGCTCCACCGCCTGGAACCCGGAGGCGTCCACCTGCAGGTCGAAGGCGGGATCGGTGAGGTCGCTCAGGTCCACGGTCCCCGCCACCCGGGCCGTGCCCCTGGCCCGGGCCTCCGCATCCACACGGATCACTCCATCGGCTTCCACCGTCAGGTCCGCCCGGATGTCCCGGGGATGGACCCCCACCTCCGGGAGGGAGAAGCCCCCTCCGCTGAGGTGGATGGCACCGGACGGGCGAAGCTCACGGGGAGGGCCCCGGAACACCATCTCCCCGTCGAAGACCCCCTCCACCTCCTCCATCACCTCCAGGACAGCCAGGAGGGAGGCGGCAGGGAGGGAATCCACCGAAAGGACCAGGTCCACCTCCCGGGACCCCAGGCGGGCCCCTTCCTCCACCCCTGTGAAGGCCAGGTCCACGGGGTAGGATCCGGCCAGGCGAAGGACCCGGCGGCCGTCCTGCTCCACTCCCAGGAGGGTCCGGGCCAGGCGGTCCCCGTACGCCAGCGTACCCTCCACCCGGTCCACCCGCAGGTCCTCCATGCGGAGGTCCCGGATGAGGACATGGCCATCGATGCGGGGGGACTCGGCGGGCCCCTCCAGGTCCAGCTCCAGGTCCAGGGCGCCCGAGGGAGCCGGGTCGAGCTGGAGGATCCCCGCCAGCCGCTCCAGGTCCACCCCTTCCGCCTCGGCCCGGAAGCGGGACTCCCCCTCCAGGTCCAACACCCCGGACACCCGCATCCGAACGGGCTGGGTGGCGATGAGGTCCGGGCGGCGCACCTCCAGGTCGTCCACCTCGAACCGCCCGCCCTCCACCCGGAGCCGTGCGGGGGCGCTCAGGACCCACTGCACCGGGTCCAGGTTGAGCTCCAGGGCGTCGATCTCCGCGTCCAGCCCCTCCGGGTCGTGGGCCAGCCGGGCGTGGAGGTGGTAGGACTCCCCCTCGGTTCGGAGGAGCTCCGCCTCCACCTCCCCGGCCCCCCGCTCTCCCCCTTCCTCGGGCGTGTACTCCCCCCGGACCCCCACCTCCTTGAAGCTCCATCTCCCCCAGGACGGCGCCCCCAGGGCCACCTCCCCGCCCGCCTGCCGCAACTCCCTCCCCGAGGCCCTGCCCCGCAGATCCGCGTGCCCCTCCTGGATGCGGAGCTCGTCCCACACCACCTCCTCCACCCGGGCCCATCCCTCGAAGGCCAGGTCGGGGATGCTCCCCCGAAGGACGAGCTCGCCCAGGGCCCGTCCCTCCAGGGGAGGGCCCCGGGTCTCCTCCAGGGCGTCGGGATCCACGCCGTCGAAGAGGAGGATCTGGCGCTCCAGCTCGGTGAGGGTGTCCGCCACGATGAGGGTGTCGCCGATGAGGAGGGGGCGCAGGTCCTGGAAGTCGTCCACCTCCCAGGCCACCTCCAGGGTCCCCTCCGGCGGGTCGTCCGGATCACCCGGAGCGGCCACGCCCCGGAGCCCCAGGCTTCCCTGGGCCGTGAGACGGGCCAGGGGCGAAGCCAGGTCCAGCTCCTCCACCCGGAGCAGCCCATCCCGGGCCTCCAGCCGCGCCGTGGCCCGGTCCACCACCAGCTCTCCCACGCGACTCCCGGTGAGGCTCAGGAACCCCGTCCCCTCCAATGTCTCCAGGTCTAGCCCCCGCCCTTCCACCTCGATCCGCCCACTCACCACGGAAGGAGTGGGGAGCTCCGGGAGGAAGGCGGTGAGGTCCAGGTCGGAGGTGGTCGCATCCACCCGGTACCCCTCGGCCAGGGCCAGGGCATTTCCCCGGACGTCCACCTCCACCGGTCCGCCCTCCGTCCGCACGGGCCCCGCCACCCGGAGATCCCGGAGGGGGCCCTCCACCCGGAGCTGGGCCCGGACATCCCCCCGGGCGGGGAGGTCCAGGGGCGTCGCCCGGGAGAGGCCGTCCAGGGAGAGGGGCTCCAGGGTCCCATCCAGTGCCAGGCGCAGGTCGTCCCCCTCCTGCCGCACCGACCCCAGGGCCAGCACCCGGGATTCCAACCCGTCGACGCCGTGACGGAGGTCGGCGGTGAAGCGGAGTCCACCGGGAAGGTCCCCTGACGCCTCCATCCGGATGCTTCCCTCCCCCGCCACGGGGAAGTCGGGGAGGAAGGCGGAGAGGGCGCCGTAGCGGAGGGGGTCCACGGTGAGGGAAAGCTGGGTCACCCCGGGGACGTCTCCCAGGTGGACGGTCCCCACGGCCCGGACGGTGCTCTCCGGGAGGTCCAGGGAGGGATCGGACCAGGTGAGCTCCCCGTCCACCCGGAGGGCCTCGAAGGGGCCGTCCACCCGGGCCCTCCCCCTCAGGATCCCCGTCACGGGGAGGGGCTCCTCCAACCAGGGGTCCAGGAGGGAAAGCTCCAGGGGGAGGACCTCCAGGTCGGTGGCCGCCAGCCGCAGGGGGTCGCCCAGGTCGAATCCCGCTCGACCCCGGATCCGGCTCCCCCCGGTCTGGAGCTCCAGGTCGCTCACCCGGAACCGGGCCCGGTCCAGGGGCCCCTCCGCAGCCAGGGTGAACCGGCCCACGCCCTCGGGGAGCCGGGGCTCGATCCAGCGGAAGTCCTCCAGGCGGACGGGGTCCACCTCAAGGGCCAGCTCCAGGGCGAACCCCCCGTCGGGGTCGCTCCAGTCCAGGGCCATCCGTCCATCCGCCTCCGTTCCCGCCAACCAGAGCTGCTCCGCCTCCACCTCCAGCCGCTCCGCCACCCGCCGGGCCTCGCCCCGGAAGTCCTCGATGCGGAAGGCGTCCTGGAAGAGCTCCACCGTGGCGGAAAGGGTCCTCACCTGGAACCGCTCCCCCGCCGGCCCCATCACCTGGGCCCGCTCCAGGCGCGCCTCCATCTCCCGGAGTCGGATCACCTGGTGGAGCCCCTCGAAGCCCGGGACCTCCTCCACGAGGAAGCGGGGATCGGGCTCCCCCTCCACCGGCGACCGGAGGAGGAAACCTCCGTCATGGATGGCCACCCCACGGAGCTCCACCCGGAGGGCGGGGGGCTCGACCTCCTCCGCCACGGGGGGGACTTCCTGGATGGGCGTCTCCTCCGGGGCCGCCTCCTCCGGGGCCTCCTCGTCGTCCACGGGTTCGGGAGGGGGCTCGATCCCGAAGATCCGGGCCAGGTTGGAGCGGTCGTCTCCGTGGAGGGTCTCCAGCACCACCCGGGGCGACCAGAGGTCCACCGGAGACAGCACGATGTCCCTCCGGAAGAAACTCCGGACCGAATAGGCCACCCGGACCGAATCCGCCTCCAGGAAGGGCCGCCCCCGATCGTCCCGGATGGCGATCTCCCGCAGGGTCATCCCCCGGAGGAGCCCCTGGGAGTGGATGGATCCCACCTCCAGCCGCCCCTGCAGGGCCCGTTCCACCTGGCCCACCGCCGCCCTCAGGACCAGCGTCTGCCCCGGGCCGGTCTGGAGGAGGAAGGCCAGGAAGGCCCCCAGCGCCACGAGCAGCAGGAGGAGTCCCGCAAGGAAGACCCGCACCCCCTTCCAGGTGCGTCGGAGACCCACCCGCCGGGGCGCCGCCGTCTCAGGGGGGGGGGTCTCAGAAGGCATGACCGATGGCGAACTGGATCTGGAGCCGGCGGAGGCTGAAGGCGGTGGGCTCCACAAAGGTGACCTGTCGGTCGAACCGGGCCAGGGTGTCCACCAGGACCCAGTCGATGGGGTCCCCCCCGTTGGGCCGGAGGCGGTCCCCGGGGTCGTCCTCGTCGGGGCGGAAGGGCCGGATCCCGGAGGTGACCACCGGGAGATCCTGTCGGGTCGGGGACCGGTAGGCCACATCCACCCGGATGGGACCGATGGGGGTGGCATAGCGGACCCCCAGCCCCGGCGTCGCCACCATCTCACCCAGGCGAACGCTCCCCGACTCGGGCCAGACCTGCCCCACGTCCACGAAGGCCACGCCGCCCAGGAAGGGCTCCCAGACGGGGAAACGCAGCTCCAGGCTCCCCTCCAGCGTGACCCGGCCGCCGGTGGGCCGGGATTCGAAATCGGCGGCCGCCAGGGGGCTGGCGTCGCACGAGAGGTCGGCGATCTCCTCGGGACGGCAGATGGGCTCGGCGCCGTCCCGGGGGAAGAGGAGCTCCTCCACGCCCACCGTGACCACGCGGGGACCGAGCTGGCTCTGGGCGTACCCCCGCACCGAGTTGGCCCCACCGGCATAGAAGCGTTTCTGGGGCGGGGCGACGCGGATGTCTCCCTGGTCCGCGGTACGAAGGCCCCGGAAGGGCGCCGCGTTCACCCACCCCCCCCGGAGGCGGGCCCCCAGGACCATGTCCCGGGGAAGGGGCTGGAAGTAGGTCCCTTCCGTCACCAGGCGCTCATAGTGGAAGTCGGAGGCGGTGGCCCGGGAGGCGTGCTCCACCTCCGCCGCCACCGTGTGGCCGCTCCGGGGCGACACGGGGCGATCCGTCGCGTCGTAGGAGAAGCTCACGCGGAGGGGAGAGAGGCGGTTGCTCCGCTGCAGGACCCGGAC
>JBJHCB010000148.1:0-6633 GCA_050485805.1 Gemmatimonadota bacterium
CCGGGGGGGGTGGTGGGGGGGTATCATTGGGGGTTGGGGTTGGGGGTATGGTTATGGTGTCAGGGTTTGGGGGGGGTGGTGGGATGGGGTCCAGGGGCGCGGGAAGGGGACCATCGGCCCCCGGGGCATCCCGCCCGATGAAAAGGAAGATAGGGCGAGGAGGGAGGGGCGTCAGCGCCCTCCGGGCCCCGACGGTCCGTCTCCCTTCCCATGGGTCATGGGGGCCGGACCATCTCCCGGGGGGGAGGGAGGAAGGGAAGGAGGGCGTCCACCGTCCGGGCTGCCGCCCCCCGGTGCCCCTCCAGGTAGCTCCTGGCCCGGGCGCCCACCGCCCTGGCCGCCTCCGGTTCGGTGAACCAGTGCAGGAGTGTCCGGGAGAGGGCATCCCGGTCCGCCGCCGAGGTACCCCCCCCTTCCCGGAGCAGCTCCCCGGCGGCCATGGAGTTCCCGAACCGGGGCCCGAAGACGACGGGGATCCCCATGGCCGCCGGTTCCAGGACGGAATGCAGGCCCTGCCCGTGGAACCCCCCACCCACATAGGCGGCCGTCCCCGCGGAGTAGAGGTGGGCCAGCACCCCCACCCGGTCCACCACCACCGCATCCACGCCCTCCAGGGCGGCGCCGGGATCCACTCCCCCCCCCCGGACCGGCGTCCCCTCCGCCCCAGGGGACATCCCTCCCCCTTCCACCTCACCCAGCCGCACGGTCCGCCACCCATCGGTCCGCAGGGCCCGCTCCAGGGGTGCCAGATGCCCCTCGTCGGGCTCGTGGGGGGCCACCACCAGGCGGAGCTCCGGGATCCGGGCCCGGGCCCGTCGCAGTGCGGGGAGGAGGATCCCCTCGTCGCTGGGCCAGGTGGATCCCGCCACCAGGGTGGGACGGGGGAGGGCGTGGAAGGGCGCCAGGAACGAAGCCGTGGGATCCGCGCCCTGGGCCCGTTCCCAGGCCGAATCGATCCCCGGGTCCCCCGTGACCCGAACCCGTCCGGGAAGGACCCCCAGGGCGCCGAAGCGGGCCCCGTCGGCCGCGGAGATGGCCAGGACCCGGTCCAGGGCCCCGAAGGCCGGGGCCAGGAACGCCCGGGCCATGGCCCCCCGGCGCCGGGCCCCGGTGGGGAGGGTGGCCGCCACCAGGGCCATGGCGATCCCCCGGTCCCCGGCCGTCCGCGCCAGCACCGGCCACACCTCCGTCTTGGTGAAGAGGAGGAGCTGGGGGCGGAGGGCGTCCAGGACCGACTCCACCGCCGGTCGGGCATCCCAGGGAAGATACGCTGCCGCATCGGCCGGCATCCCACGGGCCAACCCCTCGGCAGAGGGGGAAAAGTGGGTGTACACGGACTGGAGGTCCGGGCGGGCCTGGAGCAGCCCCTCCAGCACCACCCGGGCCTGGAGGCCCTCCCCCACCGAGGGGGCGTGGATCCAGACCAGGGGCCGCCGGGGATCCCGGTGCTCCGCGGCCCACCAGAGGAGGCGGTCCCGGTCCCGGCGCCGACCCTGGAGGCCCCGTCGGAGCTTGGACCCGTCGGCGTCCACCTCCGTCGGGGAGGGGGAGCGCGGACGCGACGCCCCAGGGGGTCCGGGCATCACCCCCACCAGGCGTCCCACCCCCCGGAGGAGGTGGTCGTAGATCCGGAGCGACAGGGGCCACCCGCCCACCCGGAGCGGGGCAGGGGCTTCCCTGGACGGGGGACGCGGGTCCATGGGCGGGTCCATGGGAGGAATAGAACCGGGGCCCCCGGTGCCCTCAAGCCACAGCCGCCCCGGAGCGTGGGGAACCGCAGGCGGCGTTTCGTGTCCTTCGGGGCGGGAACGGGAGACGTGGCTCCCCCACGACCGTGTGGGCGCTCGCCTCCCCATCGACGACGAGACCATGAGGTTCCAGGTGACGGTCCGATTCGGGAGGCACCGGCAGCAGTACCACCAGGAGGTGGTGGAAGCCGCCGACCTCAGGGAAGCCCTGGCCACGGTGGCCGAGACCCTTCCCCCCGAGGTGGCCTCCGAGGCGGATCTGGCCGAGATCCGGCCATGGGTGGACCCGGAGTCCCGGTGAGCCCGCATCCCCTGGAACCGCCCACTGCACCGGAAGGAGAGCGGAATGGACGAGCCCTGGACCATCTTCCTGGAGGAGTTCCGTGACCGGGCCGAGATCCTGGCGGGAGCGGAGATCGCGGACGAGGAGGAGCTGGGCGAGCTTCTCCAGGAGACCCATGAGGCCGTGGCCGACCGGCTCCAGCACCAGCTCGACCTCCGGGTCGGGGAGTCCCGGCGCCTGGCCCGGGCCATGGGGGCGGTGGCCGAGGCGTGGTTCAGCGACGAGGGTGCCCGGGAGGACTGGGAGGCGCTGGAGGCCCGCCTGGAGGCCTTCCAGCAGGAGTGGGATGCCGGGATGGGGGCGTCGCCGGCCTGACGGGTCCTCCCCCTCCCTTCCCCGGGCCGTCCGGCTCCTCCTGGGGGTCGGGACCGTGGTCCTCCTGGCCGGGTGCAATCCCTTCTACGTGGCCCGGGCCGGGGTGGCCCAGGCCCGCATCCTGGCCTCCCGGGAACCCTTGACCCAGGTCATGACGGATCCCGCCACCGACCCCCGGACCGCGGGGAAGCTCCGCCTGGTACATGACGCCCGGCGCTTCGCCATCGATTCCCTGGGATTCCGGAACGCCGGTGAGAGCTACACCACCGTGGCCCACCTCCCCTCCGACACCCTGGCGCTGGTCCTCTCCGCGGCCTACCGGGACCGCCTGGCCTTCCGGACCTGGTGGTTCCCCATCACGGGCCATGTTCCTTACCGGGCCTACTTCTCGGCGGAGGGAGCCGAGCGGGCCAGGACGGCGCTGGAAGCGGAGGGATTCGATACCTACCTCCGCCCCACCGCGGCCTTCTCCACCCTGGGATGGTTCGCCGACCCCCTCTATTCCACCCTCCTCCGGCAGGACGAGGTGGGGGTGGTGGAAACCGTCCTCCACGAGCTGGCCCACAACCACCTCTTCCTCCCCGGTCAGGGCCGCTTCAACGAGTCCTGGGCCACCTTCGCCGGCCACGCCGCGGCCATCGCGTTCTTCTGCCGACGGGAGGGGGGCGGCTCCGATACGGTGTGGTGCACCCGGGCTCGGGACCGATGGGCCGACGCCCGGAAGGTGTCCCGGTACCTCATGGCGCTGGAAGAGGAGATCCGGGGGATCTACGCCCGGGAGGACCACCCGGTGGAGGAGCGCATCGCCGCCCGGGACCGGGTCTATGCCCGGGCCCTGGCGGACTTCCGGGAGGAGGTGCAACCAGCGCTCCGGGCCTCCACCTACGGGTACCTGGCCTCCGGGGAGCTGAACAACGCCACCCTCCTGGCCCGGACGCTCTACTTCCACCGCCTGGAGGACTTCCAGCGGCTCCTGGAGGCCCGGGAAGGCGACCTCCCGGGCGTCCTGGCCTGGATCCGGGAGGAGGCCCCCGGTCGGAGCGATCCGTTCGCGCTCCTGGATCGGGAGCCCGAACTCACCAGCGGAGGGTGAGGACCGGCGCGTGGCGATTCCCGGGGAGGAGGGCCGTCGGCTCGACCTCCCATCGTACCGCGGACCCGGGTACCGGGAGGAACCCTGTCCCTCCCAGCCTCCCCTGGGTCCGCCCCCCCACATCCGAAGGGCTCCCCCGGGGGGTCCCCATGGCACCCCGGGCCCGGATCACCCCGTCGGGGTGGACGGCCCGCCAGACCAGCCCCGCGCCCAGGAGGGAGCCCAGGGTGGAGGTGGAAAGGAAGAGCACGGGGTGCTCGTCGATCTCCTCCACGATGAGGTAGGTGATTCCCAGGGCCGTCGCACCCCCGGCCAGGTGCCCCGCGTTCACCAGGAGCCCCTCGCCCCGGCTCAGCTCCACACCCCTCAGGAGATGGTCCCCCAGGGCGATCCCCCCCCACCCCGCCGCCAGGGCACCGGCCGCGATCCCTCGCGCGTCTTCCACCCCGGCGGCCCGGGTCACCGTGGCGCCCACCTGGGCTCCCAGGACCCCGGCCGACCGGAAGGCCGCCACGTCCCCGGTGGAGTAGCTCCGATCCGAGAGGAGCCAGCCCCCCACCCCCATCCCCACCCCCTGTCCCACCAGGGTCAGGGCATGGCCCGCCCGGCGGTTCCGCAGGCGGGTCTCCTCGTAGATGAGGTCCCCATCGCGGACGGTCACCGTCTCCTCGGCATAGGGCCCCGTCACGAGTCCCAGGGCGGCCCCCGAGAGGAGTCCGAAATCCCCCAGGGCCCCCCACAGGGACACGGTCCCCTCGTCGGGCATCCAGCGATCCACGGCGTGGAACCCCATGAGCCCCCCGGCCGCTCCCGTCAGGATCCCGCCGGAGAAGCGGAGCCGTCGGAGCCGGTCGTCCCGATCCGGCTGGAAGGCCCCGGGTGTGTCATCGCCCACCAGCATGTCGCCAAGGAAGAGCCCGGATATGATCCCCCGGCTCCCCCCGTAGAGGGAGAGGGCCCGATGGGCGTCGGAGACCGAGCGATCCCGGCTCAGTCGATAGGGGAGGTAGAAGGCGGCGCCTGCAGTGAGGAGGTAGGCCGCCACCGCCCCCTGACCCGATTCGATGTCCAGGGCCATGGGGACCGCCCACCCGTGGTAGCCCACCCCCAGGAGGGTGTGCCCGAGGACCAACGCCCCCCTTCCCTCGCGGGTGAAGACGGCCCGGCCCCCCAGGGTCGTCTGCCTGACCTCCAACTCCCTCCTCAACGTCTCGATGTCGTCATCCCCCAGGAGCCGCCGCTCCCGATGGAGGCGACCCTCCCGGAGGGACTCGATCTCCAGTACGGCTCCCCCCTGATCCCGGAGGAAGAGGCGAGCCACCCGGAAGCCCTCCACCTCGGGGAAGAGACCCAGCCGGTTCCGAAGCTCCGGGGCGATCTCCAGGATCCCGGCCGCGGGCCAGACCACCTCCTGCCGCTCCCGCTCCACCGCCTGGGCATCCAGGCGTGGAGAAGCCCCCGAAAGGAGCACGATGAGCAGGAGGGCGGTGTGGAAGCCCCGGGGCCCGCCTGCGCGAAGGAACGAGGGGCAGGTCATGCCCACCTCCATGGTGACCGGGAAGGGGCCCCGCCCCGGTGCGGGTTGGGGGTGGGGAAGCGGTAGGGGAGAGGTCCCGGCCCTGGACCCGCCCTCGATTCCGCTGGTACCATGCCGGAAGCTCTCCGGATCCCCACCGCCGGAGGCTCCTCCGGGCAGGGGGCTCCCATCCCCCGGACGGCGCGCCCCCTCGCCTGCCACCCCGGAGCGTCTCCCGGAACCCGGAGGATCCATGAAGACCCAGTACTATACCGCCTGCAGCCTGGATGGCTTCATCGCCACCTCGGACCACTCCCTGGATTGGCTCCTCGGGCTGGGAGAGGTGGAGGAGACGAGCTACCCGGCGTTCATCGCCGAGGTGGGGGCCCTGGTCATGGGGTCCCACACCTACGAATGGGTCCTGCGCCATGGAACCGGGGAGGGTGGATCGGGGGAGGTGGCCTGGCCCTACCGGCAGCCGGCCTGGGTCCTCACCACCCGGAAACTCCCATCCATCCCGGGGGCCGATGTCCGCTTCGTTGAGGGGAGTGTGGCCGAGGTCCACCGCGCCATGGTCGATGCAGGGGGTGGGGGCCATCTCTGGGTGGTGGGAGGGGGGGACGTGGCCGGGCAGTTCCTGGACCAGGGGCTCCTGGACGAGGTCATCGTCCAGGTGGCCCCGGTCACCCTGGGCTCCGGAGTTCCCCTCCTGCCCCGGGCCGTCACCACGCCCCCCCTCCGCCTCACCTCCACCCATGTCTACGGGAACACCTTCGTGGAACTGCGATACTCCGTCGTCCGTCCCTCCCGGTGACCCGGGGCCCGGGGTTCCCCATCGGGAAGGGGCCCGCCCTCCCGGTCACTCCACCGTGAAGGGCGCCGACACCAGGTCCCGGTTCCGTCCCGTGTCCATGAAGTGGACCGCGACCCGGAACCTATACTCCCCGGCGGACAGGGTTTCCGGGAGGACCGCGTGGAAGTCCGCGCTCCCGCCCGCCCCCAGCAGCCTGAGTTCCATGGTGCAGATGCGGGTGTCCGGGAGGAGGCTCCACTCGCTTCCCGCCCTCCGCTCCAGGGCATGGACGCAGAGGTTGTATCCCAGGGGCTCCCCGGTCCCGTTCTCCAGCACGAGCCGGACCTCACCCCCGGGGACGAAGGCCTGCGCCTCGGCCCGTAGGGCGGCTCCCGACCCGGCCTCCGCCAGAGCGTAGCTCCCGGGGTTCAGTTCGAAGTCGTCGGCGGCGGGGGGTCCTGCGGGGCTCTCCGCGCAGGCGGCGAGGGCCAGGGTCAGGAAGGTGGCTAGCACGCCTGCGGGCGGGCTCCAACTCGTACGTCGTCCCATGTCGATCTGCTCCGTTGGGGTCCAGGGGCGGAGGCGGGAGGGGTCTGTCCGTTCCTCGGTGCACCCCCGGGCGCCTCCCTTCACCACTGGAACGAACGACCCCACCCGTTCGTGACATCCCCGCCGCCCCCTCGCGGCCCTGGTGACAGCCGGACGGGCGCCCGAGGCGGATCCCGAATCTTTTCGTTGGTCCCGACACGACGCCGGTGTATCGTGGCGAAGCGGGAGGGCCCTTCCCGGGCGGTCCTCCCGGTCCCACCTCTCCGGAGGCACCGT
>JBJHCB010000149.1:0-6627 GCA_050485805.1 Gemmatimonadota bacterium
GTCCAGCGATCCGACTTCCGGAGCTTCGTGGTGGCCGACATCCCGGGGATCATCGAAGGAGCCCACGAGGGGACGGGATTGGGCCACCAGTTCCTGCGGCACATCGAGCGGACCCGGACCCTGGCCCTCATGGTTCCGGTGGATGATCCCACCCCCCAGGAGCGCTACGCCCAGCTTCGGACCGAGCTGGCGCGCTATTCTCCGGAGCTGGCGGCCCGACCCCACTGCCTGGTCCTCACCAAGGCGGATCTCCTGGGGGAGGATCCTCCCCCCCGGGTGGAGGCGCCCGAGGCCTGGGGGGTCTTCACCATCTCCGCCGTGAGCCGGAGGGGGGTGGAGACCTTCCTGGACCGCCTCTGGGAGCGGGTGAATCGGCCTCCCACGGACGGGGAGGACCCCGGGGGAGGGGAAGAGATCCGGCAGGGCGCCACGCCCGAAGCAGACGGAGGGGAGGAGTCCGTCGTTCCCGGGGACCCATCCGCCGAAGAGGAGGACTGGTGGGGGGTGGACGAGCTCTGAGCGCTCCCCCGGGTCCAGGCGAGGCAGACCTCTCCGAGGAGGCGGAGGCCGCCCTCCGGATCCACCTGGCTCCCGGGCTGGGGGACCGGCGCTCCGGGCGACTGCTCCGGGAGCTGGGATCCGCCCGGGCGGTCCTGGACCATCCCCACCGGGTGCGGGAGGTGGCCGGGGCCGGCGTGGCCCGGGCCCTGGGGGGTCGGGAACTGGGCGAGGGGGCCCGAGCCGTCCTCCAGAGGTGCCGGGCCCTGGGCGCCGGGGTCCTCCCCTGGGGTGCGGCGGGGTACCCGGGCGGACTCCGGGAGCTCCACGACCCCCCACCCCTCCTCTTCCTCCTGGGTGACCCGGGACGCCTGGAGGGCCGGCGGGTGGCGGTGGTGGGGTCGCGACGGGCCACTCCGGTGGGACGGAGGATGGCGGAGCGTCTGGGGTGCGACCTGGCCCGTGCCGGGGTGGGCGTGTGGAGCGGACTGGCCCTCGGGGTGGATGGGGCCGCCCATCGGGGAGCCCTGGAGGGCAAGGGGGGGACCGTGGCGGTCCTGGGCTCCGGTCTGGACCGGACCTACCCCCGCGCCCACGGGGCCTTGCAGGCCCGGATCGCACGGGAGGGACTGGCCCTCACCGAGTTCCCCCCGGGAACCCGTCCCCGTCCCCACCACTTTCCCCGAAGGAACCGGATCCTCGCGGCCCTCACCGAGGCCGTGGTGGTGGTGGAGGCAGCGCCCGGGAGCGGAGCCCTCCTCACGGTGGACCATGCCCAGGACCTGGGGCGGCCGATCCTGGCCGTGCCCGGCTCGGTGGAGTCGGAGCAGTCCCGGGGCACGAACGCCCTCCTCCGGGATGGAGCCCACCTGGTGCAGGATGCCGGGGACGTCCTGGATCACCTCCGCTGGGGCCTCCCCGCCCCCGATCCGGCCTTCCACCGGGATCCTGCCCTCGGCCTCACCCCCTGCGAGGCCCGGATCACCGCCCTCCTGGGCCGGGCCCCCCAGCCCCTGGAAGAGATCCTCCAGGGGACCGGACTCCCTCCGTCCCGGGTGCTGGCGACCCTCACCGGTCTGGAGATCGCGGACCGGGTGCGCCGGGTTCCCGAGGGGTGGGTCCTGGGCCCCCGCCGGCCATGACCCGACCCGTCCCCTTCCGGAACCCGATGCGGCGCCGCAATGTACCGGAGAGGCGGGTCCAATGGGATTCTCCGTCCGCGGATCCCCGGGATGCCCCGGGCGGCCACCGGGAAGCGGACGGGCCTGGAACGGGGGTCGCGTTGACGACCCCGGGGCCGGCGATGGAACTTGAGAGGATGACGGGACGCCAGAGGGAGCCCCGGATGGCAGGAGGATCGGGCGGAACGCCGAACAGCGGAGAGGACCTGACGGCTCGCGAGCGTCAGGTCCTCGAGGCCGTGGTGCGCACCTACGTGGAGACGGCGGAACCGGCCGGTAGCCGGAACATCACCCGGCGCTTCGACCTGGGGGTCTCCCCGGCCACCGTCCGGAATACCATGAGCGACCTGGAGGAGAAGGGGTATCTCTTCCATCCCCACACCTCCGCGGGCCGGGTCCCCACCGATCAGGCCTACCGGGTCTTCGTGGATCGCTTCATGCAGCCGGCCGGCCTCTCCGCCGTGGAGCGCGACCGCCTCATCTCCGAGCTCGACGCGGTGGGGTCCTCCGCCGTGGAGCAGCTGGTCCGTCGCGCCACCCGCGCCCTCAGTCTCCTTTCCCAGGAGCTTGGGATCGCCGCCGCTCCCCGTCTCGAGTCCGCCGTGCTGGAGCGTCTGGATCTGGTGCGGGTCTCCTCCACCAAGATCCTCCTGGTGGCCCAGGTCCGGAGCGGTGTCCTGCGCACCGTCTACGTCGATCTCCAGGGGGAGGTCCCTGACGACACCCTCATCACCCTCGCCCACCTCCTGAACGAGCGGCTCACGGGTCTGACGTTGCGGGAGATCCGGGAGACCCTGGGGGAGCGGATGCGGGACGCGGCGCCCGACGACGACCCCGCGGCCGAGGAGATCCTCAACATCTTCATGCAGTCGGGCCATGAACTCTTCGACTGGCTGGAGGTGGAGGGGTCGGGGATCCATCTGGGGAACGCCTCCGTCCTGGCCACCCAGCCCGAGTTCACCTCGGAGGAGCGGCTCAAGGCCCTCATCGAGCTCACCGAGCAGCGCGACCTGTTCGAGGCCGTCCTGGGGAGCCGGTCCCATCCCGGAGGGATCCAGATCACCATCGGGGGGGAGAACGCCCGGGAAGAGCTCCAGCACTTCACCCTGGTCACGGCGGAGTACCGCGTGGGAGGGCTGAAGGGAGTCATCGGGGTGATCGGTCCCACCCGGATGCCCTACGAGAAGGTCATCGCCATCGTGGACTACACCTCTTCGCTGGTCAACCGGATCCTGAAATGAATCCCGGGGGGACCCGGTGGTGCGGCCCTCCCGGCGGGGAGGGTCGGACCCCTGGGGAAGCCCGTTGATAAGGAAGCTGATGTCGGACTACTACGAGATCCTGGGGGTTCCCCGGGACGCGGACGAGGCCCGGATCAAGAAGGCCTACCGCAAGCTGGCCATGGAGTACCACCCCGACCGGAACAACGGATCCCGGGAGGCGGAGGAGCGCTTCAAGGAGATCTCCGAGGCCTACGAGATCCTCAAGGACCCGGAACGGAAGGCCCGGTACGACCGCTTCGGGAAGGAGGGGGTCAAGGGCGCCGGGGCCGGGGGTCCCTTCCAGGGCTTCGACCTCCACGACGCCATCGAGATCTTCATGCGGGATTTCGGGGGCGGAGGTGGATTCGAAGAGGTGTTCGGGGGAGGATCCCGCCGCGGCAGGGGGGGAGGATCGCGCAAGGGGGAGTCCATACGGGTCCGCCTTCCCCTCACCCTGCGGGACGTGGTGACCGGCACCACCAAGAAGCTCCGGGTCAAGCGCCTGGAGCCCTGCACGGGGTGCTCCGGGACGGGGGCTGCAGAGGGCACCACCCCTTCGCCCTGCTCGTCGTGCGGGGGGAGCGGGCAGGAGCGGGTGGCCCAGCGATCCGTCTTCGGACAGTTCGTGGCCCTCACCACCTGCCGGAGCTGCGGGGGAGAGGGGCAGGTGATCCGAGATCCCTGCCGGACCTGCCACGGCGAGGGGAGGCAGCGGGCGGATGCCGAGCTGGAGGTGGAGGTCCCCCCCGGGGTCACCGGCGAGAACTACATCACCCTCCGGGGGAAGGGGAATGCGGGCCCCCGGGGTGGCCCCCCCGGCGACGTCATGGTCCTCCTCGAGGTGGCGGAGGATCCCCGCTTCGCACGGGAGGGGAACCATCTCCTGGTGGATGTCCCCATCACCTTTGCCCAGGCCGCCCTGGGGGACCAGGTCACCGTCCCCACGGTGGACGGGGAGACCCAGGTGGAGATCCCTTCCGGGATCCAGTCCGGGGAAGCGCTCCGGATCCGGGGTGAAGGGGTTCCCGACCTCAACAGCCGTGCCCGGGGAGACCTGATCGCCCGCATCCGGGTCTGGACCCCGGAGCGCCTCTCCCCGGAGCAGGAGCAGCTCCTCCGGCAACTCCGCGAGCTGGAGGACCCGGCCCCCCAGGGGGGAGGATCCGGGGATGGATTCCGGGATCGGAGGGGGTTCTGGTCCCGGGTGAAGGAGGCGTTCACAGCATGAGGCCATGACGGAGGGTCCCCCCCGCCGCTGGCTCGTGCTCCGGGTCCCCGACCCGGAAGGGGGGGACCGGCGGGAGCTCCTGGTGGAGGCCCTCCGGGAGACGGTACCCCACGGAGTGGAGGAGCGGGACGACGCCCTGGTGGCCTACCTCCCGGACCCGGGGGAGTCCCCCGAGGAGGTGGCCCGTTCGCTGGGGGAGCGACTGGCCCAGGCCGTGGGGGCTCCCCACCCCCTCCCCGTGGAGACCGCCTGGCAGCCCCATGAGGCCTGGAGCGACCTCTGGCGTCGCGGGTTCCGGCCCCGCCGCATCACCTCCCGGCTGGTGGTGGCGCCCTCGTGGGCGCCTCCGGAGCCCGGACCCGGGGACGTGGTCCTCATCCTGGACCCGGGGATGGCCTTCGGGACGGCGGAACACCCCACCACCCGGGGATGCCTCCGCCTCCTGGACGCCCGGGTCTCCCCCGGGGACCGGATCGCCGACATCGGTGCGGGATCGGGGGTCCTGTCCATCGCGGCGGCCCTGCTGGGGGCCGACCGGGTCGTGGCGGTGGAGCTCGACCCCTGGGCGGTGACGGCGGCCCGGGAGAACGCGGAGGTGAACGGCGTGGCGGACCGGGTGGAGGTGCGTGCCGGAGCCGTGGGTCCCGCCTTCCTGCAAGGGGAGGCCCCCTTCCAGGGAATCGTGGCGAACATCGAGGCGGGCATCCTCCTTCCCCTGCTCCCGGGCTTCCGGGGTGGTCTGGACCCGGGGGGCTGGCTCATCCTGAGTGGCATCCTGGCGGACGAGGCCCGCCGCGTGGTGGAGGCGGCCGGGGCGCTGGAGTTGGAGTTGGAGGCCGAGGATCGGGAGGAGGCCTGGTGGTCCGGGGCCTTCAGGTGCCCGCCCCTCCCTCCCCCGGGGACGCCGGCCTCCGCCTGAGGGCGGCCCGGAGGCGTTCCTCCTCCCGCAGGAGACGCTCCCACCGCGCCAGAGCGAGGGCCGATCCGGATTCCAGCCCCTCCCCCAGGTGACGGAGGGAGGCCCGGAGTCGGGCGGAGAGGGGTGTCCGGGCCTCGCCGTCCCCCGGGACCCGGGCCACGATCCAGGACCGGGGTCCCGCTCCCGCCCATCGCCGGGGCGGGCTCTCCAGGACCCGGACCAGGTCCGGTCGTCGCCGGAGTTCCCGCAGGAGGACCTCCTCCGGCAGGGGACGCCCCCCGGGGCTCCCGAAGAGAAGGGTCCGGACCTCCCCGATGGGGAGCGCGGGGGCCGGATGGCGACGGAGGACGGTGGCGGCGGATTCTGGGATGGAGTCCATGGGGGCATCCTGGAGACGGGCTGGAGGTGGGTGGGGGAGGAACCGGTGGCGTGCCCCAGGGGTCGCTGGAAGGATGCAGCGTGGGACCGGGCCGGCCCATGGACGTTCGGGCCGCCGGAGTCGTAGTGTGGGACCCTGCCCCCGGCTGGACGGAGGCCAGGTTGGAACGGAAACCCCAGGAAGGAACGAGGTCATGGCTGAGACGACCCAGAGCTCATGCATCTTCTGCCGGATCGTGGCCGGAGAGATCCCGGCCCGGGAGGTCCATCGGGAGGAGGAGATCCTGGGGTTCCGCGACGTGAACCCCCAGGCACCCCAGCACATCCTCCTCATCCCCCGGCGCCACATCCCCTCGGTGGCCGACCTGGAAGCGGGAGACCGGGAGCTGGCCGGGCGCCTCCTCCTGGCTGCCGGGGAGGTGGCCAGGCGGGAAGGGCTGGAGTCCCCGGGGTACCGTCTCGTGGTGAACCATGGGGCCGACGGGGGGCAGAGCGTCGGCCATCTCCATCTCCACCTACTGGGGGGTCGGAGTCTGGACTGGCCGCCCGGCTGACCGGAGGAGGGTCCCACCACCCCGGTCCGTTGACCCCCCCGCGGCCTCCGGGATAGCTTCCGTACGGGGGCCGGAGGAGGGCGGAGTCCCCCACGCCGGCCCCCTCGCCTTCCCCTCTGTCCATGGCCATGGTCCCGTGTCCGCACCCCTCCGAACCCAGCTCCAGGATGCCCTGAACCAGGCCCGGAAGGGCCGGGAGAAGCTCCGCGTCTCGGTGCTCTCCACCACCCTGTCCGATCTCAGGAACCGGGAGATCGAGCTGGGGCGGGAGGCCTCGGAGGAGGACGTCCGGGGGGTGCTGGTCCGGGCGCGCAAGCAGCGCCGGGAGGCGGCGGAGCAGATGGCCGCAGCCCATCGCCCCGAGCTGGCCGCGAAGGAGGAGGAGGAGGCCGCCATCCTGGAGGAGTTCCTCCCCGCCCCCCTGGGAGAGGACGAGGTCCGCGCCCGGGTGCGGGAGGCCATGGCCGAGGGGGTCACCGAGATGGGGCCCCTCATGGGGCGGCTCATGCCCCTCATCCGGGGGCGCTTCGACGGGAAGGAGGCGAACCGGATCGTCCGGGAGGAGCTGGCGCGTGAGGGGTGACCCTGCGTCAGGCCCAGGGGCGGA
>JBJHCB010000150.1:0-6621 GCA_050485805.1 Gemmatimonadota bacterium
CTCCCGGACGCGGTGGCCACGAGTCCCCACCGCGTCCGGGAGTGGGCGAGGCGGGGCTGGAGCCGTGCCACCACCGGTCCCCTGGGTCCCTGCGGGCGGGGGGTGGCCTCGGGACCGGCCTCGTCCGGAGAGGAGGGATTCCCTACCATGGGGTTCGCTGGAGCTCCTCTCCGGGGACGGGCCCCGCAGGGGTGGACTGGAACCACGAGGCTGCCATGGAGCCGATCACTCCCTACCGGTCCCGCCGGGCGCCGGTTCCCCATCCGCGGTCGCCCACGGCGCCGCGACCCCACCGGTGGCCCCCCGGGGCGCCGGTCCCTGCCCGGCTATGGCGGGCCGTGGCGCTGACGGGGACCCTTCTCCTGGGATCCGGGGGGTGCGGGGTGGACCCCGGCTTCCCGGCCGAACAGGAGATCTTCTGGGACCGTCTCCAGGTCCTGTGTGGGCAGGCGTTCGGGGGGCGGGTGGTGGAGGCCCCCCCCGGGGACGGGTGGTGGGAGGCGGAGCGCTTCGTCATGCACGTCAGGGTCTGTGATCCCATGGAGATCCGCATCCCCCTCCATGTGGACGACGATCGCTCCCGGACCTGGGTGGTGACCCGCACGGACGAGGGGCTTCGACTGAAGCACGACCATCGCCTGGAGGACGGGACCCCCGACGCCTCCAACACGGACTACGGGGGCGACACGGCCCTGCCGGGCTCCGCGTGGCGGCAGGAGTTCCCCGCCGACGCGTACTCGGTGGAGGCCGTCCCGGCCCGGGCCAGCCAGCTCTGGTACCTGGAGATCCGCCCGGAGGAGGCCTTCGTCTACGGCCTTCGCCGGGAGGAGACGGGGCTCCGCTACCGGGTGGAGTTCGACCTCACCCACCCGGTGGATCCCCCTCCGCCCCCGTGGGGGGGGTAGGGGGCGGGGGGGGCGCCTCCTCGTCGGAGGCGGCCAGGGCCAGCGACACCGGTGTCCGGACCAGCAGGCGGTCGGAGCGGTTCCGGGGGTTGGGCATGAGATGGGGAGGGCGCTGGAAGGGGGCCGCTCCCAGGAGTTCGGCCGGCCGCAGGTGTTCCTCCACCACCCCCAGCTCCAGGCGCTCGGCGTTCCGGGGGACCTCCACATCCAGGACGAGCCGGCCCTCCCGCGGTTCCCCCTGATGGCTCACCTGGGTCACGGGGCGCCGGGCCCCCGGAGTCCCAGGGGGGCCATCGGGCGTCCGGCGGTCCCCGATCCCCACCGCGCCGTCCCCCGGGGCCTCCGGGAGGAGCACCACCACCCGCTCCGCGCCCATGGTCGAGGAGACGCTCACCCGCACCACCCGGTCGAGGGTCCCGGGGACCTCCCCCTCGTACCGGACATCGGGGGCGGGGAGGTCCGGGGTGGGAGCGGGCGCCGTCCGCCATTCCCCCGGGAGGGGAAGCCCCTCCAGGAGACGGGGTTCGCCGAAGGGCCCCGCCTGGTCCTCCGCCCAGTCCAGGCCCGGGTCCGCCCGGGTGACCCACCAGGCCTCTCCCCGTTCGCGGTCCACCACCTGGAGGAGCGTGGAGGGGAGAGGGCGGTCCGGGGACGGTCCTGCCTGGAGGACCCCGCTTCCCACCAGGACCCCCGCCACCAGGACGGCCGCCACGGGCGCCCACCACCGGTTCGGCTCCCCCAGCAGGTCCAGCGCCGGGAGAAGCGCGGCCAGGGCCACCACCACCAGGATCCCCAGCACGGGGGCCAGGCGGAAGCTCATGGCCACCCAGATGAGCTCCACCAGGGGGACCAGCAGGACCAGGACCGGGAGGGCCAGGATCAGCGCCGTCACCCGGGCCCAGGGGAGGGGAGGGGTGGTGCCGGGCCCGCTCCCCATGGCCAGGACCACGGCCGCCAGGAGGCCGGCCAGGGCCGGGATCTGGAAATCCAGGGCGGTGAGGGGGAAGAGGACCCCCAGCGCCACGCAGAGGAGGACCGGCCAGGTCAGGGCCCCCACGGAGAGGGCCGCGGCGCCCCACCGCAGGCGGGCCAGCCCCACCAGGGCGGTGGTGAAGGCCACGACCCCCAGGACCAGGGCCAGGAGGTAGATCCCCTCGCCGTAGAAGGCCGGGGTCAGGCTTCCGAACTCCGGGTGGAACCGGGGGAGCCAGCGCATCAGCCCCCACCCTCCCAGGCCGGCACCCACCCCGGCCAGGGCCACGACTCCCGCGCCGGCGGCCATCCCTCCCCAGGTGGCGCCCCGGAGCCGGGCCACGGCCACCGCCCCTCCCCAGAAGAGGAGGACGCCCAGGGAGATGGGGAGGGCGAGTCCCCGGGGGTAGGCCACGATCCCCAGGACGGGTACGGTGACGTAGACCAGGTCCGGGGCGTGGACCTCGCCCAGGTCCCGGTCTCCCAGCTCCCGGGTCAGGGCCAGGAGGCGGACGCCCATGTGCTGGAGGCTCTCTTCCTGGAGGTGGGCGGGGACGTCGGTGGGCTGGTGATAGACCCAGGCCCGGTCGATCCCGGCGTAGTTCAGCCCCTGGATCCCCGCCTCCCGGAAGGGAGTGAAATCGGTGTCGTTGGGGAGGCGGCGGTAGATCTCCACCGAGAAGGAGCGCGCCAGGGGACGGGGGTCCGCCGCCTGCATGGTCCGGACGATCCAGCCGTTCTCCGCCCCCGTCTCGAACATGATCACCGGACCGCCCCCGCCCCGCATCTCTGCCGAGAGGACGACCCGCACGTCCTCCATCCAGGGGTGTTCCTCCACGAAGGCACGGGCGCCCAGGAGGCCCAGCTCCTCTCCATCGGTGAGGAGGAGGATGAGGTCGTTCCGGAGCGGGGGGAGGGCCCGTAGCGCCCGGAGGGTCTCCACCAGGGCCACCACTCCGGTCCCGTCGTCCCCCGCGCCATGGGAGAGGGGGACGGCGTCGTAGTGGGCGGTGAGGAGGACGGCGCCGGTGGACCCGGTCCCGGGGATCCGGACCAGGAGGTTCCGGACCGTTACGGCGTCCACCGCCGGACCGCTCCGCCGGAGGGCCAGGCTCGTGTGGACGGTGGGGTCGTGTCCCATCCCCCGGAGCCACCCCTCCAAGAGCTCCCGGGCCCGCGTGTGCTCGGGGGAGCCCGTGGGGCGGGGGGCCCGGGCGAGCTCCACCAGCTGGGCCATGGCCCGGGCCGAGCTGAACACCGTGTCCGGGGCGTTGGCCGCCGACGGGGTGGGGAGGATCCGATCGGCGCTGGAGGCCCAGCTTCCCACCGTCAGGACCGCCAGGGCACCGAGGCCCAGGAGCCACCCCCGGCGAGTCCCTCCACCGGGAGGTCCCCCCTGGCCCCGGGCGGTGTCTTTCGGGGGATGGGGCGGGGATGGAGGCGGGGGCGGTGCCCGGGGCGGGCGAGGCGGTACCTCCTCGGCTTCCAGCTCCCGGAGGAGCTCCTCCTCGTCGAGGCCTGCGATGCCCAGCTCTTCGTCGGAGGGGAGGTCGGGGAGTCGGCGGTCGGTCATGGCGGGTCGGAGGCGGCAGGTGAGCGCAGCGCACAAGGTGCCCACCCCGCTTCGCCCCGGCCAGGGGTGACCGCGCTCCCTGTTTCCCAGGGGCTGCCGGCCCTCAGAGCTCCACCCGCCGGAGGAGCTGGGCGTTCAGGGCCACGATCACTGTGCTTGCAGACATGAGGACCGCACCCACCGCCGGGGACAGGAGGATCCCCCACCCCGCCAGGACCCCCGCGGCCAGGGGAATGGCCACGATGTTGTAGCCTGCGGCCCACCAGAGGTTCTGGAGCATCTTCCGGTAGGTGGCGGTGGAGAGGGTGAGGATCCGGGGGATGTCCCGGGGGTCCGAGCGCACCAGGACGATGTGCCCCGCCTCCACGGCCACATCGGTTCCGGCGCCGATGGCGATCCCGATGTCTGCGGTGGCCAGGGCGGGCGCGTCGTTCACCCCGTCCCCCACCATGGCCACCTTCTTCCCCTGGCCTTGGAGTTCCCTCACCTTCGACGCCTTGTCCTCCGGAAGGACCTGGGCGAAGACCGTCTCGATCCCAAGCTCCTTCGCCACGGCACGGGCCACCTGCTCCGAGTCCCCGGTGAGCATGGCCACCTGGAGCCCCGCTTCCTGGAGGCGCTCCACCGCCTCCCGGCTCTCCTTCCGGATGGCGTCGGCCACGGCGAAGACGGCCAGGGCCTCACCCTCCCGGAGGAGGTGGATGGCGGCCTGGCCCCGCTCCCCTGCCGCTTCCACCGCCTCCTGGAGCCGGGCGGAGAGCTGCGCGCCCTCCGCGTCGAGGAGGGAGGGGCCTCCCACCTGGTACCGGGTCCCCTCCAACGTGGCCGACACCCCCTTCCCGGTCATGGCCTGGAAGTCGTCGACGGAGGGGATATCGAGGTCCCGGTCCCGGGCCGACTCCACGATCCCCCGGGCAATGGGGTGCTCCGAGTCCGATTCCACCGCCGCGGCGATGCGGAGCGCCTCCGCCTCCTCCACCCCGTCCGCCACGGTCATCTCCACCACCCGGTGCTCCCCGAGGGTGAGGGTCCCGGTCTTGTCGAAGATGACGGCATCCAGGTTCCGGGCTTCCTCCAGCCCCCGGCGGTCCCGGACCAGGAGCCCGCCCTGGGCCCCCTTGGTGGTGGAGATGGCCACCACCAGGGGAACGGCGAGCCCCAGGGCATGGGGGCAGGCGATGACCAGCACCGTCACCAGACGGACCACGGTGAAGTCCAGTTCGGCCCCGGCGAACTGCCATCCCACCACGGTGAGGACGCCGGAGACCAGGGCCACCCCGGTGAGGAGGCGGGCGGCCCGGTCCGCCAGGTGCTGCGCCCGGGAGCGGGACTCCTGGGCGTCGGAGACCAGGCGCATGATCCCCGACAGCTTGGTGTCGTCCCCGGTGCCGGTGACCTCCACCCGGAGGGAGCCCTCTCCGTTCAGGGTGCCCGCCACCACCTCGTCCCCCTCTCCCTTGGAGACCGGCTCGGACTCCCCGGTGATCATGGACTCGTTGACGCTCCCGGATCCCTTCCGGACCACGCCGTCGGCGGGGAAGCTCTCCCCCGGTCGCACCAGGACCAGGTCCCCGTCCCGGAGCTCGTCCACCGTCACCTCCTCCTCACCGGAGTCGGTGATGCGGGTGGCCGTGTCCGGGAGGAGCTTGGCCAGCTCCCCCAGGGCACCCTGGGCCTGTGAGACCGACCGCATCTCGATCCAGTGCCCCAGGAGCATGATGGTCACCAGCGTGGCGAGCTCCCACCAGAGGGCCTCGGCCTCCAGGAGCCCGAGTTCCACCACCCAGGAGAAGAGGAAGGCCACCATGATGGCCAGGGAGATGAGGGTCATCATCCCCAGGAGGCGGTTCTTCAGCTCGCCCCAGGCTCCCTTGAGGAAGACCACCCCACCGTAGAGGAAGACCGCGGTCCCCAGGATGGGGGGGATCCACCGGGATCCGGGGAATTCGGGGGCCTCATAGCCCAGAAGCTCCTGGATGTGGCCTGACCAGACGACGGCAGGGATGGTGAGGATGAGGGAGACCCAGAATCGGTCCCGGAACATCCCGGGGGAATGGCCCTCGTGGGCATCATGGCCGCGGTGCCCCCCGTGACCGTCGGCGCCCCCGTGGCCCCCGTGGCCCTCGTGGTCGTGGCCCTCCGTGTCTTCCGAAATCGCTCCTCCTCAGCGGTTGGACCAGTGGAGGTGGCGGATGCGCCACCCCTCCGGGGTGCGGACGAGGATGGCCGTCTCCACCGTGCGGGCATCGATCTCCCGCTCTCCCACCCGGCCGGTGGCCCGGCTCTCGGACAGGTAGACCATCACCCCCATTCCGGGGATCGCCTCCTCGCGCAGCAGCTCCCGGGAGACCTGGGCGGCGAAGCGGATGTCCGCCGCCAGGTGGTGATCCCGGTACTCCGCCAGGGTCTCGGCGACACCCTGCTCGTGGATCCGCACCTCCGGGTGCAGAAGCTCCAGCGCCCGGGCCGAGTCGCCTGCCGCGAGGGCTCCGTGGAATGTCCGCATCACCTCGAAAATGGAGGCCTCGTGCTCGGCGGCATGGTGGTGGGCGTGGTCCCCTCCGTGGTGGTCGGCGGGATGGTGGCTGCGGGCGCCATGGTCCATCCGGTGGTCATGGTCCATGGCCTGTCCGGGACCGCCGCCATGCCCGCCATGCCCGTCGTGCCCCTCATGCCCGTCGTGCCCCTCATGCCCGTCGTGCCCCTCATGCCCGTCATGGTCGTCGTGCCCCTGATGGTCGTCCGGAGGGGCGTCCTCCGCTCCGTGATCCCCGTGGTCCGGGGGGTGGTGGTGCCCGGGCTCGGCATCCACGGTGGGCACCTGCGGGAGCCAGTCGATGGCGGGGCCTCCCTGGGCATCCACGCCGTGGGCCAGGGCCATGGCGATCCAGTCCTCCACAGACACCGCCATGGCATCGGGATCCCGGAAGAGATCGGCCTGCCGGTAGATCTCCCGCCGCTTGTCCCCCCGGGACACCGCCTCCGAGACCAGGATGTCGGAGATGACGTCATGCATCATGTGGAGGTTGTCGAAGATGGCCGCGAACTCCGGGTAGCGCTCCGTGAAGAGGGGGGCGATGGCCGGGCTCATGGGCATTTCGGTGGGAAGGGTGGTCCCCGGGTCCTCCACCATCTGCCAGAAGCGCACGAGGGTGCCGTTCACCGCGGCCT